>JAAYQU010000012.1 GCA_012519055.1 Bacteroidales bacterium
AGGATGTTACTAAAGACCTGTTTTTTATAAACCCGGATAGCGCACGTATTTATATAAATACTGATTCAACCAAAGCGGCCAAAGGAGGTTTCGCTATTGGTGGACTCTCTTCAGGTAAAGGGCTTCCAGCAAAAAATATCTTTGTTGCAACAGCTGATAGCACACGTGTTTACGTAAACGTTGATAGTAGCAAAGCCGCAAAAGGTGGGTTTGCTATAGGAGGACTTTCATCCGGTAAAAATCCTGCACAAAGCTTTATGCATTTAACACCAGAAAACTACTATATTGGGCATGGGGCTGGAAGTAGTGTTACTACTGGCAAATACAACTCTTTTATTGGATATGAATCCGGAAAAAACAATACTGAGGGTAGTTACAATGCCTTTATGGGCTACAAGGCAGGAACATCCAATACGACCGGTGGAAGTAACGTTATGATAGGTAATTTTGCGGGTTACAGTAATACCACAGGCTATGCCAACGTATTTCTGGGGAATAGTGCTGGTAGTGATAATACCGAAGGTGATGGTAACGTAATTATTGGGGACTTAGCTGGTCGCCATAATACCACTGGTTCAAGCAACGTGATGATGGGAAACCAAGCTGGTTTATATAACACTACAGGCAGGGATAATGTGTTTATTGGACAAAGCAGCGGTATATACAATACTGAAGGTAGTGACAACGTATTTATTGGTTCCATGGTTGGTATCAGAAACACTACAGGGGGTAACAATATACTTATTGGACACTACGCTGGTCGAGAAAACACCACTGGAACAAACAACGTATTTATGGGAAGTTCTGCTGGTTGCAATAATACCACAGGTGTTAACAACGTATTTTTGGGAAATCAGGTTGGGCAAAATATAACTGGAGCGAGTAGTAACAACGTAATACTTGGCTCGTCATCTGCTAATCTAGCAAAAACTGTAAATAGGAGCGTAATAATGGGTAACGAGGCAGGTAAAGGATCAACAAGTAGTAACTATAGTAACGCCATATTTATAGGATACCAAGCTGGCTACAACAATACTACAGGTTCAAACAACGTATTTTTGGGAACTCAAGCAGGCTACAACAATACCTCTGGTAAAAACAACGTGTTTATGGGAACTGGTTCTGGATATAAAACCGTTAGTGGTGGAAGCAACGTATTTATGGGTAACCAAACTGGATATAATAATACTTATGGTTATAAAAACGTGATAATAGGTGACAGTACTGGATATAATAACTCAAGTGGTAATAGAAATGTGTTCATAGGAGACGTTGCAGGCTATAATAACACCACAGGAAGTGGCAACTTGTTTATTGGAATTAAAACAGGCTATAGTAATAAAATGGGAGCTGGAAATATCTTTATAGGTAACAGTGCCGGAGAATATTATGAAGGTAGTGATCCCTCTACAGTTTCGGGGAACATCTTTATGGGCTACAGTGCAGGTCTGAATTGGAAAACAGGTGATAAAAATATCATCATTGGTAATTCTGCTGCCAGGAAAATAATAGAAGGTAGTTCAAATATTGTCATGGGAGATTTTGCAGGTTACTATTTAACAGAAACAACTATAAACAAAAGGCTTCTTATTGGTTATCAGACAAAAATTTTATTGCATGGTGACCTTTCAGAAAATCGCCTAACTATTAATAGCTATTCTGTAAACCCCTCTCATACGTTATATGTAAATGGACTTGCCGGTGGTACATATGCATGGAACAACACCAGCGACAAACGCCTAAAAACCAATATTAAGCCCTTGGAAGGTGCACTACAAAGCGTGCTTAAACTGCAGGGCGTAACCTTTAACTGGAAAGATGAAACCAACCACCGCCCAGGACAAAACATTGGCTTTATAGCACAAGAGGTTAAAGAGATACTACCCGAAATTGTTAACGGTGGCGGAAAAGATAAAGAGGGTAACGAAATATATTATAGCATTGAGTATGCTACATTAACCCCTGTGTTAGTTGAAGCAATAAAAGAGCAACAGGAAGCTATAAATAAATTAAATACTGTAAACAAAGAGCAACAAGAACTAATAAACAAACTTATTGAAGAATTAAAAACTGTTAAAGAGCAACTAAAAACTAAATAATTTTTTCAGTAGAGACGTCATATTATGGCGTCTCTGTCATATTATTACGTCTCTACTAAATATTTTTTTACTTGATTTTTAGTTATAAGAAACGCTTTTTGAAGGTAACACTGAAAAAGGCGTTTCTTGTTTTCTAACATTCTTAAAACACGGAATACACTGATTAAACAAATTATCGCAGAAAAAATCCGTACAAATCTGTTGCATGCGTGTTATCTGCGTTCCAATTGTTAATTCTTCATTGCTAATTGTTCATTGTAGTTACGCTTCGTAGTTTGAATCATAAGTAGAACTATTAACACTAAATCGCTGCTCAAGCTTGTCAACCATAGTTTCAACAAAATTTGTAAGAGGTTTCTGCGCAACCATTTTCATCAAAGGGTTCATTGTCGCATGCAAAGTAATGCGTAAATATGTTTCATAAGCCACTTTCTCTTTTAATTGTATCCACAATTTAAAATCGAATGAGCTGCCTGAGTCACTTGAAAATTTCACCAATTCATTCTCTTTCCGCTCCTCAATAACCATTGTAAACTCTCCCCCACCCTCAATAGCGATTTTACACATATCACTATCGCAACCAACTATTTTAACCCTATCGTCAGGCGGATTAATTTTATCTATAAAGCTAAAATCAGAAATCATTCTGTATATTGCTGTTGACGGGGTATGAAGCTTTGCTATTCTACTTACTATCTTAAGTTCATTGTTAAGCATATCAGTTGTTTATTGTTTGTTAACACTTTTTCGCCATTCGGTTAGCTGTTCAACCTCGCTATTTTTTATATTACCATTTTTTACCGCTACCGAAAGCAGGGTCTCGTAATTTGTCAACACACTACATTCACATTTCGACTGTTCAAATGCTGCCTTAGCTAAATCAAAACCATAGGTAAAAATTGCCACCAACCCCAAAACCGAAAACTCTGCTTCACGCAGTGCCTCAACAGCTTTTAGACTGCTTCCCCCTGTCGATATCAAATCTTCCACAACAACAACTTTCTTACCTTTTTCTATCAACCCCTCTATTTGGTTTCCCAAACCATGATCTTTTGGTTTGGGACGCACATAAATATATGGCAAATTCAGCCTGTCTGCGACCAACATTCCATGTGCTATGGCACCGGTAGCAACACCCGCTATATATTCTGCTTGTGGATATTTTCCGCGTATCAAATCTGTAAAACCTTCGCAAATAAGATTTCTAACTTCGGGGAATGCAAGTGTCTGCCGATTATCACAATAAATAGGACTTTTAATGCCCGAAGCCCATGTAAAATAATTTGTGGGATTTAGTTTTATTGCATTAATTTGCAAAAGTTTTTTTGCCAAATTTTCGGCTAAATTATTACCATTATGCATGATATTAAAATTTTTTTTGATGACAGTTTTTTGAAAATTACAGACAACTTTTCGTTATCTAACGACAAAAATAGGGATTTTTATTCTTTCCGTAAAGGTTTCGATTGGACTAACATAATAAATTCACTGCTCAACGATGATCAAAAAAGAGAAATTTTGATCGTTACTCGTAAACCTAAAAAAGCATTTAAAAAGTTTAAAAAAAATTTCGAAGTAATAAAAGCAGCTGGAGGAGTGGTTTTTAACGAAAACAACGAATTTTTGGTAATTGACCGACTTGGTAAGTGGGATTTGCCCAAAGGAAAGATCAAGAAGAAGGAAAGTCGTAAAAATGCCGCAATACGCGAAGTGATTGAAGAGTGCGGCATCGACAATCCCGTTATTGTCAATTTCTCCGGCTATACATACCACGTTTATCAGT
Organism: Bacteroidales bacterium; assembly: GCA_012519055.1. NCBI lineage: Bacteria > Pseudomonadati > Bacteroidota > Bacteroidia > Bacteroidales > Bacteroidales bacterium. The sequence continues at coordinate 3,883 of JAAYQU010000012.1, forward strand.
ACAAGACGAAGACAATATTAAAAAAAACTTTTTGGTATAGAATGAGTTGTAAAAAACAGCCTCTCACACCTCAAACCTCTGAAGATATTGTTGATGCATTTTGGCTTGCTCCGAAATTCAAAACCATATTTATTGAAAACACACATGCTTCAATTGCCGACTTTTTCAAGACGTTCACAATATAATGTATATCATAGTGAAGACAAAAGGCAAATCAAAACCCCGAAGGGGTGAAATGATTATAGCACAAACAAATACAAAGAGCTATCAAACCCCGAAGGGATGACATTATTAGTCCATCAATTCAAACAACCATTTTTCTCTATATTCAATTTCAAATTTTAAAAAAATATTTTACATAACATTACTTTTTCCCTACTTTTGCACAATTATTGAAAATTACTGAACAATAACTATTATTATTTGTACCCTATCTCGAAATGACAACAATAGAAGAAAAACAAAATGCTATTATTGATGAATTCGCCCTCTTTGACGACTGGATGGATAAATATGCATATATCATTGAGCTAGGAAAAGATTTAGAGCCACTACCCGAAGAGATGAAGACCAAAGAAAATCTTATTGAAGGCTGTCAATCAAAAGTTTGGGTTTTGGCTGATTATTCAGATGGAAAAGTACATTTCCGTGGTGATAGTGATGCAATTCTAACAAAAGGACTTATTTCATTGATTATCAGAGCTTACACAAATCAAACACCTTCCGATATCATTGAAAACCAACCCACATTTATTGAAAAAATCGGACTGTCAGAACATTTAAGCCCCACACGTTCAAATGGCTTAAACTCAATGATTAAACAAATAAAACTATATGCAATGGCATATAAAGTTAAATTTGAAACGAACATACCAAAGTAAAGATAAAAGGAACAAAGAGCAAGTGTAATGTCCGTACTTTTAAAACTTTTAACTTTTAACTTAAATAACCATGATAGATAAAAACAGTTTGCATCAAAAAGTTGTTGAAACCCTAAAAACAATTTACGACCCTGAAATTCCCGTAAACATCCACGATTTAGGTTTGATATATAATATTGATATTGATGACGATGCAAGTGTAATGATCGACATGACTCTTACTAACCCAAATTGTCCGGTTGCAGGCGATATTTTGTCTCAGGTCAAAAGCAGAGTAGAGATGGTTGAAGGTATAGCCGAAGTCTTTATTAATTTGACTTTCGATCCGCCATGGGACTCGGAGCGCATTACCGATGAGGCTAAATTAGAGTTGGGACTTCTATAAAACATCAAAAAACCAAACGTTCCAAACAACGTGAAAGAAAAACAAAATAAGGATAAAAACCCTTTCAAAGGAATAAGTTCATCAAAGGTCATTTACCCGATAATTATAGGGGTTGGCGTTGTACTATATTTATTTTGGAAAGAGTTTGATATCAATGCCTTTAGCGTACTTACGTTTACTGCAAAAACCGCTTTCTGGCTTTTTGTTGCCATTTGTTGTATGGCTTTTCGAGATATAGGATACATGATTCGCTTGAGAATATTGACCGATGGCAGATTAACATGGTTGCAAATATTCCGAGTTATTATGCTATGGGAGTTCACATCAGCAATAACTCCCTCAGCCGTTGGCGGAACAAGTGTTGCTATTTTGTACGTTCACAAAGAGGGCATTAGCGTTGGCAAAAGCTCGGCAGTAGTTATGGCAACATCATTTCTCGATGAACTATATTTTATACTAATATTTCCCCTTCTAGTACTATTTCTTGATAGTCAAGTTTTATTTTTAGCGCAAGAAACAGGACTTAATTTTAGAAACGAATTTCTTCTGTTCGCAATAATTGGATACTCTCTAAAGCTTGCATATCTGATACTATTAAGTTATGGATTATTTTTCAACCCTCGTGGTCTAAAATGGCTTTTGTTACAAATATTCCGATTACCCGTACTCAGACGCTGGCGACAAGGTGCCAACAAAGCAGGAACCGAGATAATCACTAGCAGTAAAGAATTGATAAGAAAACCTTTCGGCTGGTGGCTGCGAGCTTTTGCAGCTACATTTTTCTCGTGGACATCACGATACTGGGTTGTAAATGCAATGCTTTTAGCGTTTTTTACTGTAAAAGACCATATGTTAATATTTGCAAGACAGTTAGTTATGTGGATAATGATGTTAGTTAGCCCAACACCCGGTGGAAGCGGTTTTGCTGAGTATATCTTTACCCGATATCTGTCAGATGTTATCCCGGTAGATCCCACACTAATTGGACCTGTAATAATCGCAATGGCTCTATTATGGAGAGTTATAACCTATTATCCATATCTATTTATTGGAGCTATAATTTTCCCACGCTGGATAAAAACAAAGTTTAAACGTAACAAAGATTGAGTAGAAATAAGAATTGTGTTTACCTTTCTATCGCTGAAAATTACTCTAACCCTTAAAAGAGGATGCTTGCAAAAAAATCAGCATCATATCATTACTTTTTTAATACAATAATTGAACATAACATCATTTTCTCCAAACCATGTTTTAATTCTTTGATTTAAGCCAAAAAAACTATAATTTCGCAGGCTAAAAGACTCTAACAGATATTTTGTAAAAGCAAAGGGTAGAAAACAAAATGAACCTACTTCAAGGAATTAATAATCCGGATGACTTAAAAAAACTACCGATTGACAAATTATCAGCGGTTTGCGACGAGCTTCGACAATTTATTATTGAACAAGTATCGACAAACCCTGGTCACTTCGGCGCAAGTTTAGGAACCGTTGAGCTGAGCGTTGCCTTGCACTACGTTTATAATACTCCCTACGACAGAATAGTTTGGGACGTTGGACATCAAGCTTATGGACACAAAATACTAACTGGTCGTAGAGACCTTTTTTGCACGAATCGTAAGAAGGACGGTATTTCCGGTTTTCCCAGACGCGATGAGAGCGAATATGATGCTTTTGGTGCAGGACACGCTTCAACAAGCATTTCAGCCGCATTAGGAATGGCAGTCGCAGCACGACATCTAGGCGAACATGATCGTAACATAGTGGCGATTATAGGAGATGGAGCACTAACAGGAGGAATGGCTATTGAGGGATTAAACAATGCTGGGGCTCAAAACACAAATCTGTTAGTTATACTAAATGACAACGACATATCTATTGACCCAAGTGTTGGAGCATTTAAAGAGTACTTAATAGATATAGCAACATCAAAGACATACAATAGATTAAAAGAAGAGGTTTGGCATCTACTCGGCAAGTTCGATAAATTAGCCCCTAAAACTCGCGATATAATTCAAAAAGTTGATGCCGGAGTTAAGTCTATACTATTGAAACAGTCTAACTTTTTCGAAGCAATGAATTTCAGATATTTCGGACCTGTTGATGGACACAATGTAGAACACCTTGTAGCTATTATGGAAGATTTGAAAACCATAAGCGGTCCTAAACTTCTTCATATTAAAACAGTTAAAGGAAAAGGTTTCCCGAATGCTGAAAAGAATCAAACCATATGGCACGCCCCCGGACTGTTTGATAAGGTAACAGGAGAAAGAATCAGCACAAAAAAAGATTACCCCACTCCTCCCCGATACCAAGATGTTTTTGGTGAAACACTGCTAGAGCTCGCCAAAGAGAACAATAAAATCGTTGGAATAACGCCAGCAATGCCTACCGGCTGTTCTTTATGTATTATGATGGAAGCAATGCCCGACAGATCGTTCGACGTAGGAATAGCTGAACAGCATGCAGTAACTTTCTCTGCAGGTCTTGCAGCCGAAGGATTAATTCCGTTCTGTAACATCTACTCAACATTTATGCAACGTGCATACGACCAAGTTATTCACGATATTGCATTGCAAAACCTTCAAGTTGTTTTGTGTCTCGACCGTGGTGGTTTAGTCGGCGAAGATGGTGCAACACATCACGGAGCCTTCGATTTAGCGTATTTTAGAAGTATTCCAAATCTTACTATTGCAGCTCCAATGAACGAGTTTGAACTACGTAATCTTATGTACACAGCACAACTACCCAATGGTAAACCTTTTGTAATAAGATATCCACGTGGTAACGGTGTTAATATCAATTGGGAAAACAAACTTGAAGAACTTCCAATAGGTAAAGGAAATATATTGGTCAAAGGAGAAAAAATTGCAATTTTAAGTATCGGACATCCTGGTAATTTTGTATCAGAAGCTATAAAACAGGTAAACGAAGAAAATATTTTCCCATCACACTACAATATGCTATTTTTAAAACCTATTGACCAGGAGTTGTTGCATCATGCATTCCAAAATCACAAAACAATAATAACTGTTGAAGACGGAACAATAATAGGAGGATTAGGCTCTGCAGTATTAGAGTTTATGGCTGATAATAACTACAATGCAAAAGTAATTCGTCTTGGAATACCAGATAGGTTTATTCAACATGGTACACCTCAAGAACTTCATCAAGAATGTGGATTTGACACAAACGGAATTATTAAAACCATTAAAGCAAACTTTGCTGATTCATAAAACATAACATTACTATAAACAACTTAACACCTACGACTCCTTAAACTGAAAAAAGTATCAATATGAACAAAAAAAACTTGCTAGCCTATGCTGCAGTCACCACAGCAATGATTCTTTGGGCACTGTCGTTCGTTTGGTACAAAGAGGCTTTCGAAAACAAGTTTTCACCCATTTCAGTTATTTTTTTGCGATTGACCATAGCAACAATTTTGTTCATTATAATCTCAATAGTATTTAAAAGACAAAAGGTAGCTCGCAAACACTACAAACTTTTTTTTATACTGGCATTTTTCGAACCATTTCTCTATTTTATGGCTGAAGCACATGGACTCAAACATGTATCGGCAACAGTTGCTTCGGTAATAATTGCACTTATACCACTTATAACACCATTTGCAGCTTATCTGTTTCTAAAGCAAAAACTAAAGCCTTCACATTTAATAGGGTTAATTGTCTCTTTTGTTGGCGTAGGAATGGTTGTGTTTGCAGGCTCTGGTGATGTTTCTGCCAGCCCTTTAGGCATATCTCTAATGTTCGTAGCTGTTATATCAGCACTAGGCTATTCAATCACATTAGTAAAGCTGCTAGAAAACTACAATACCATGACTATTATGGTATACCAAAATATTATTGCATGGTTTTTATTTTTGCCATTCTTTTTGTTGTCTGATGTTAACACCGTTAGAAACATACCATTTACTTTTGAATCATATTATCCAATTTTGAAATTAGGGATATTTGCATCAGTCGTAGCATTTGCATTGTTTGTGTACAGTTTAAATCGTATAGGAATTACAATTGCAAATATGTTTACCTATTTAATTCCTGCGTTAACCGCACTGTTTGCCTTTGTTATTTTAGATGAAAATATATATTTGCAAAGCATTATCGGAATTTTTATTGTTATTTGTGGATTAGTTATACCCCACATTTACACATCAATACGAAAAAACAGAAATAATTAAAGTATATTCAATAACTAACCGATACATACTACAAATGACAAAACAGCGTTAAATAATATCTCAATCTCTTTTTGAATGAAAACAAAAATATACTTGTCGTTAATTTTATTGTTGTCCGCAATCACTTTATCGGCTCAAAGTAGATATATCGGGATATACAAGTTTTATGATTTGCCTCAATCGGCGCGTATAGCTGGATTAGGCGGAAATTCCATTGCAATACCAGACTATGATATAAATTTTGCAACAGTAAACCCATCTGCCCTAAAAGATACAATGAGCAATCTTTTTTCAATTAATACTGCACTATATCTCGCTAAAATAAAATATGGCAGTCTTACATGGGGTTATTCACTCAAAGATATGGGTAACTTGGGCATAAGCATTCAGTATTTAAACTACGGTTCCTTCGACCGTATGGACGATTTTGGATACAATTTGGGCACGTACAGAGGTAATGACTACTATTTCAATTTAATATGGTCAAAAGAGTTGTTCAAACATATACATATTGGAGCTGCGTTTAAACCAATGGCCTCGAAAATAGATATTTACAAATCATACGGTGTTGCTTTTGATTTAGGAGCACATTTTTATAATCCCGACTACAATACAATGGTTTCCTTAGTTTTCAAAAATATAGGAAAACAAATAAGACCATTTTACGATAATCACATAGAGGACTTGCCATATGATATACAATTTGGAATTAGCACAAAGCTTAAGCACGCCCCATTTAGGTTCTCATTTGTTTTTCATAGTTTAGACCAACCCAGCCTAATTTACAGCAACAATAATGTCAGCGAACCGAACAATACAAACCTCAAACCCGAAGAAATAGAGAAGGACTATGTTCACGACAGGTTAGAAAATATTCTTAGACACACAATTTTTGGGTTCGAGCTTATACCAACCAAATCGTTTTATTTGCAATTAGGATGTAATTTTCAACAACGTAGTGAACTTAAAACAATAAACAAAAAAGGGTTAGCCGGGATTTCACTTGGAATAGGCATTAGAGCAAAAAAAATTAACATCAGCTATGCTCGTCAACAGTTCCACCTTTCTCAAGCTTCTAACCACATATCACTACAAACTAATTTATATAACTTTTTCAAATAATTTATTGCCGTCAATCGAATGACTGAATAGTGATTAGTTCCAAATAAAAAGAGACAGTGCAGAAGCCTGTCTCTTTTTTTAGGTAGCGGGGGTAGGACTCGAACCTACGACCTCCGGGTTATGAGCCCGACGAGCTACCAACTGCTCTACCCCGCACTATTGGAGTGCAAATATAGCAAAAAAATAGATAATAAACTATCAAATCAAATATTATTTCATAGCTACTTTTTGACATATAGTCACATGTGGCTATATGTCAATGCTTTATTGGAACATATTCAAAATAAAAACCTATCCGTTTTTAAAAAACGTATGATTTTGCCTCAAAAACTTTTATAATTTTCATAAATTTCGTTTCTTTGCAGAGTGAAATTGAAAAATGAATATTAACTTAAAATTAAGGTTATGTCAGACATTGGATCAAGAGTAAAAAGTATCATCGTTGACAAATTAGGTGTTGACGAAAGCGAGGTAACACCAACAGCTAGCTTCACAAACGATTTGGGAGCAGATTCACTTGATACTGTAGAATTAATTATGGAATTTGAAAAGGAATTCAACATTGCAATTCCAGACGATCAAGCAGAAAAAATTGGAACAGTTGGCGATGCTATTTCATACATCGAGAAAAACGCCAAGTAAAAACTTGAAAAACATTAAACACTAATTTCAGCACCATGAAAACCAGACGCGTAGTAGTAACAGGAATTGGAGCAATTGCGCCATTAGGCAACACTGCCGAAGAAACTTGGAAAAATATGGTCAATGGGGTAAGCGGTAGCGCACCAATTACTCGTTTTGATGCTTCAAAATTCAAAACCCAGTTTGCTTGCGAGGTTAAAGATTTTGATCCTAGCAACTATTTCGATAGAAAAGAGGCTAGAAAATATGATCTATACACCATGTTTGCATTTATATCTGCTGCCGAAGCGG
>JAAYQU010000013.1 GCA_012519055.1 Bacteroidales bacterium
AAAGGTTCGTCAAAAATTATTGCATATTTGGGAATTTCACTAATAGTGATTTTCGGGACTCTCTCGTTTTTAGGTTATTTAATTACACCCGACTCATCTCCAAATGCTAATAGCCAACTCTCCACTATCTCATTACAAAATCCAGGTACAACCGTTAATGCATTGAAAGTCAGAAACAATAACATTACACAAAAAAAGGGTGTTTTTTACAAATGGTTGAGAGGTGAGGATAATGATTATAGATTAATCCCTTACGATTCGTTAAAATGGGACAATATTTCAGTCACTATATATGAGAAAAGCGATGGTAACTCTAGCCATGTTTTTGAACTAACACTATTTTACCATGATATTTTATTTCAAGTTTTAGAACCTGAAAGTTACACTATAAATGGCGACACGATTGTTTTTACAGATATCGTAGGAAACAAAATTGAGGAAAACATTATCGATATGCGTAAAACAATTAATGAACAAAACTTGATTAAAAAACGCTATATCCTGGGTACAGACCGTTTTGGTAGAGATATGTTAAGTCGTTTGATAATTGGCGGAAGAGTATCGTTATCGGTTGGTCTTGTAGCAGTGCTTGTTTCGTTAGTAATAGGGATTTTATTAGGCTTAATATCAGGATACTATGGTGGAATTATTGACAAACTAATTGTTTGGATAATTAATGTTTTCTGGTCTGTTCCTACCCTTTTATTAGTTATTGCTGTTTGTATGGCTCTTGGAAAAGGATTTTGGCAAATTTTTCTTGCAATCGGGCTTACCATGTGGGTTGAAGTAGCACGTGTTGTAAGAGGAAAGGTTTTACAACTTAAAAATATGGAGTACATCGAAGCTGCAAGAGTTTTAGGATTCTCAGATTTTAGAATTATGTTAAAACATTTACTACCAAACATTATAGGTCCTATTATGGTAATTTCAGCATCGAATTTTGCATCGGCAATATTAATCGAAAGTGGTTTAAGTTTTTTGGGAATTGGAATTGAACCACCTGCACCAACCTGGGGCGCTATGATTCGCGATCATTATGGTTACATAATAGTCGGTAAAGCCTGGCTTGCTATGACTCCTGGAATTGCAGTAATGGCAATGGTGTGGGCTTTTACAGTATCGGGGGATTACTTGAGAAAGGTTTTTAAAGTTGATTAGTCAAAAAAAAATAATAACATATACTTAATTTATTAATTTTGTCGTTATATAATCAATATTTATTAATAGTTAAACAAAAAACTTAAGGTTATGAACAAATTAGCAAACATTTTAGTTTTACTGACCATATTCGCAATTTCTGCTACCGCACAAGAAAACAGATTAAGCAAAATGGATGATAAACCAGAACAAAAACCTACTTCAGAACAACAAGAGGGCACAATATTGGGTGCTAAATTAAATATATTGTTAAAAGCTGATAATACGTGGGTAGTTAACAATGAGAAATATATTACTTTGACTGCTGATGACGGAGAAAAATACGTACTGTTCGCAAATGGCAACTGGAGTGATATAATAACAATAAAAGATATTGACGGAAATTCATACGATGCAGCTAAAATTGGCAAATACTATTGGACTTTACAGAACTTACGAACAACCAAGTATAACGATGGTAAAACAATCACTTTTGCCCCAACAAATCATGATGCTTGGAGAAATAGTGCAGGTGCATATACTAACGTTGAGGACAAACCCGAAAACAAAAACAAACAGGGATTGCTATATAGTTGGCATGCTGCAGATAAGCCTAATTTGTGTCCGGAAGGATGGAGGGTTCCAACTGAAGCAGAATGGCTTGATCTGATAGATAATGTAGGTGGTTCTGCTACTGCTGGTAAGGAACTAAAATCAGAAAATGGATGGAAAGCTTTTGAAGGAAGTGATAAAAAAACAGCTGGTGAAGACAACTACATGTTTAACGCAATGCCAACAGGTTACAGACAACTACATGCCGATAAGAGAAATTTCTACCAGGTTGGTGGCGAGGCTACATTTTGGAGTAAGACTTCAAAAACAAAATCACAAGCAGTCTCTATAACATTTACCCTTAACGAAAATGTACTAAGAGGTCATTGGCCCAAAGAGTTTGGCAGATCTATCAGATGTATTAAAAATGATTAACCCCGTAAATAAAATTACAATAAAAAAGTCAGTGTTCCACTGACTTTTTTATTAACTTTTCCCTTGCTCCTTGCACCTTGTCCCTTTTAATGACATCCACCACTACTACAATCTCCACCTCCACAGCCACTACAACCACCTGTGTTAAACATCATTAAGTCCTCTTCCGATGGTTCTGTAACTGATATAACCTTTCCTGTGAAATGCAACTGTTTTCCCGCCATCACATGGTTAAAATCCATTGTTACGAAATCTTTTTCGATCTTTAAAACCACGCCTGTTAAACGGTTTCCTGCAGAATCCATCATTGGTATAGAATTCCCAACTTTTACAAGGCTTTTGTTTTCTGGTTTATCTAATTCAAAAACAGATGAAGGTATTTCAATTATGTTATCTTCGGAGTATTCACCATACGCATCTGTTGAATCTAATATAAACTCAAAGCTTTCCCCTACTTTTCTACCCAGTATATTCTCTTCAAATTTTGGCAACATCATTCCTTGTCCATAAATAAAAGTTAATGGATTATCTTCTGTAACTGTCTCGATTACCTCTCCATTAGCATTGTCTGATTTCAGTTGATATGTCAGCGAAACCAATTTGTCATTTTCAATAATCATAAAATAAAGTTTGTTATTTGTTAGAAATAAAAAAATCTGTCTTCAAAGTAATTCGTTAGTATGATTTTAGCTAATTTCTTTACTGAAAGTTAACATGATTTTTGTTTAATCATACTGCTGAAATTAATCTTTTCTGACAGATTTTAAATTGTTTTTTGTTATCCTAGATAAGCTTTAAGAAGTTTACTGCGTGATGTATGACGCAATCTCCTAATAGCTTTCTCTTTAATTTGACGAACTCGTTCGCGTGTTAATCCAAAACGTTCTCCAACTTCTTCTAAGGTCATCTCTTGACATGAAATTCCGAAATGCAATTTAATAATATCACGCTCTCTTTCGGTAAGAGTTGACAAAGCACGCTCTATCTCCTTGCTCAACGATTCTTTCATTAGAATTCCGTCAGCATCCGGGCTGTGGCTATTTTCAAGCACGTCAAGCAGACTGTTATCTTCGCCTTCTACGAACGGTGCATCAACCGAGATATGACGACCTGAAACACGAAGTGTATCGGCGACCTTCTCTTTTGGTATCTCGAGAATTTCAGCTAACTCTTCTGTAGTCGGGGTACGCTCGTTCTCTTGTTCAAACTTTGCATAAGCTTTGTTTATCTTATTTAACGAACCCACTTGGTTTAATGGCAAACGAACAATACGAGACTGCTCGGCTAAAGCTTGTAAAATTGATTGACGAATCCACCAAACGGCATAAGAGATAAATTTAAAACCTCGTGTTTCGTCAAACTTTTCTGCCGCTTTTATTAAACCTAAATTTCCCTCGTTAATAAGGTCCGGCAAGCTAAGACCCTGGTTTTGATACTGCTTGGCAACCGATACCACAAATCTTAAATTTGCTCTTGTAAGTTTCTCAAGAGCTTCACGGTCTCCTTTGTGAATACGCTGTGCTAATTCAACTTCTTCTTCAACTGTAATTAGATCTTCTTTACCAATTTCCTGCAAATACTTATCAAGCGAAGCACTCTCACGATTGGTAATGGATTTTGTAATTTTTAATTGTCTCATACTAATATTTAAGATATTATCCGAAAAAACTATGCAAATCTACAACATTAGATCTTTAAAGTCAATAGCAACAAAAAAAAGAACGCATCAATTTAAACTTTACTCGAAAGATTTATTAAAAATCTGCGTAATTTCCATACGATTTTAAACTTAAAAAACTTTCAACATACGGAACTGTTAACACTCTCGTTTTATTATGTTACTATTGATTATTTCTCCTTACATAACAAGACAAACCTAATAATTGTTTATAAAAACAGTACACTTTGATTATTGACACTAAAAAATCAGGCTGTCGAATAGATTATGTTTGCGTTTTACAACTTGTAATCGCCATTCATATAATGTATTATTCGTAAGGCATTTTACAATTTGATATTTTTTATATCAAATTATATATATAAATGTCGTTATTATTTAATTTTACGTCAATTATTGCAACAAAAACTATACCACGTTATTACGTTTAAACTCTCATTAATACATATTTTGAGAGCAATATCACAATTATGATAAAAGTACTTAAAATAGGTAATAATCTTAAAATATTGCTGTTATTGACTTTTTATTTATCTCTACTTCAAAACGTGTATCAATAACATAAGGACTTCCATCAATATGCGAAGCTACAGGTGTTTTGGTGATTATAGAAACCTTTTTAGTCCGAATAATTTCTAAATGCTTACTTTTATGCATCCTTTTGGTAAACAATCTTGCAGCAACCACAATAACACTTTTAAAAAAAGAAAATGGTTTTAATATGCAAACCTCCATAGCACCATCGCTAACATCGGATATTGGAGAAATTGTAGCATTATAGCCAAATTGCGATGAATTAGCAAATGTAACAAGCAAGGCTTTTCTTTCAAAAGTCTGATTTTCAATGGTAATAGTGACTTCTATCGGCTTAAAACCAAAATAAACACGAATTGTATTTTTGAAATATGACCATATTCCTCGTCTTGCACTTTCTGCAAATTTATGCGCCACCAGGGCGTCAAAGCCTATTCCCGATACATTTATAAATGGCTTTCCGTTAAACATAATAGTATTAATACTATGCTCTTGCCCGTTTTTAATGGCTTTTAAAGCTCTAGCACTATTTAAGGAGATTTTTAGATGCCTTGCTAAACCGTTTCCACTTCCACACGGGACAATTCCAAGCTTTGTATCAGTATTTAAAATACCTCTGACAACTTCATTTAAAGTCCCATCGCCACCAACAGCTACAACGATGTCATGATTTTTTGACATTTCTGAAGCTAAATCGATTGCATGTCCCTCATATTCAGTTTCAACAATCGTATATTTAAAATTGCCGTCACCAAAGATCTTCGGGATTTGTCTTCTGATTTTTTTCTTCTGACTTATTCCTGAAATTGGATTAATAATAAAAGCAATATTTACCTCTGATGATTCGATCGCCATGAAAAGGTTTTTGATATTTTTTCTTATTTACACTCTAGGGTTGCAAAAATAGCACATAATTCTAAACTTCGTAACATAAAAGTCAACACAAAAATCTAATTTATTAATTTTCGGATTTTGATAAAGAAATATAAAACATAGTTTCATCAATACTTCCGTCCTCTCCTATTACTGTAAGCTCATGTTGTCCTTGTGGTAGCAAGACCTGCAATTTATGTTCATATTGCGTTGTTGCGACTAATTCACTGTCAATATACCAAAAAACTGATACTGCATTGTCGGTGTGTGCTACCTCAAACAGCACTTTCCCCTGTTTTCCGTCTATCTCGGTAGGAATGTGTATTTTAGAGTTCCTGTCGGGATATATAATCTTCAAGTTCTGCTTATTTAAGGTAACTGTTATTTTGGGGTCAAATTTAGGCAACGGTTGGTACAGTAAATTTCGTCTTTTATAGTAGCGCGAAATAATTGGCGGAAGCGAAAACCACACTGTATCAACTCTTTGATTGCTATATTCGGGTGTTGTTCTGTATTTTCTATCGGCAGTGAGGTAAACCGGTTTGTGATAAGGACACTTTCCTGTAACAAACTCAACGTCTGATGTGTAAATTGTATCTATCTCGGGGCAATATTCAGAGGGTAAAAAACCTGATTTACTGCATACTGCAACCTCAGTTAAATGGTCATGCGGTTGCGGAAACCACGACTCTGCTTTTGGCAATATTGCAAAAACCTCGAACAAAACAGGTGCAGCTTTTGAAATTCCTAATAATCCCGAGGCTGAAACTCCGCTTGAGTTTCCAACCCAAACTCCTACTGTGTATTCGGGATCGGTGCCTATTGCCCACGCATCGCGAAATCCAAAACTTGTTCCTGTCTTCCAAGCTACGCGCCTTGATGATGGAAAATACTCCCAACCTCTCTCAATATCAGGACGTTCAGGTTTTTGCAAAGCCTCAAACGCTGCCCATATTCCAGATGGTGAAATTGGATAATCTTCTGTTTCTGAATAGATTGGATAAGTCTCTGTACTATATAATAGTGGTGCATGTATATCTAACTTGTCGTAACGACCAGAGTTTTCGCTATAGTTTAGCAAAATCCGCCCGAGTGACGCGTAAACACCTGTCGTTTCCCAAAGTGTCGTCTCTGCTCCGCCCAAAATTATTGACAATCCGTAATGACCAGGACTTTTGGTCAAAGTAGTTATCCCCATCTTTTTTAGGGTTGTATTGAACTGTGCTATACCGTGTTGCTGTAGCAGTCTTACGAACGGAACATTAACGGAACGACATAAAGCGTCATCTGCTGGGAGTGCGCCATTCCAGAGCCCGTCGAAATTGCGTGGCAGGTATCCGTCAATATTTGTGGGATAGTCGGGCACTAACATTTTGGGCAAAAGCTCGCCACGACCAACCATAGAGGCATACAAAATTGGTTTCAAGGTACTTCCTGGACTTCGCAGTGCAGAAATATTATCAACCCACTGATTTTCTGCACCTTTCAGTGTCGAGTTGCCTATATATGCCAAAACATTACCACTTTTTGTTTCCATTACCAAAACAGCAATATTATGGATATTAGTTTGCTTATACTGAGCTGAATAGCTTCTAACAATTGTCGATACTCGCTCCTGCAAATAGGAGTCAATGGTTGTATTCACTTTTTTGTAAGGATTTTGTCCTGTAAGTTTTGAATGAGACTGCAAAAGCCATCTGCCTGTTTCAGGAAATGTATATATTGATTGCGGAACGGGCTCATCGAACGACAATTCGGCGGTTGTTTCGTCAATTATTCCAAGCTTTGCGAGTTTGACAAGTAGTCTGTCGCGTTTTTCTTTAAGTTTTTCACTGTTTTTACCCGGTATAATCAAAGCAGGAGCATTTGGTAAAACAGCCAAAGTTGCAGCTTCAGCCCAGCTTAAATTGTCGGCAGACCGCCCAAAATAACGCCATGCAGCTGCCTCATATCCAACCACATTGCCTCCGAAAGGGGCATGAGTCGCCCAAAGGGTCAAGATACTGTCTTTACTTAAATGCAAATCCAAACGGACAGCTTCATACAACTCCTTAAACTTAACCCAAACCGTTCTTTTACCCACTCCTTTAGATATTCTCACAACCTGCATGGTAATAGTGCTTGCGCCACTTACAACTTTGCGATTGCTGATATTTTGATACAATGCCCGACCTAAAGCCCTTATATCTACACCAATATGACTACGAAACCGTTTATCCTCAAACACTTCAATACATGTTTTAAGTTTCTCGGGAACTGAGTCTGAAGGGAAAAATCGAAACTGATTATCTTCCGCAAGTGCGGCTGATATTAGGTTCCCCTTTGAATCATATAAGACTGGAGACCAAGGCGACGAGAAACGTATAGAGTTGAAAAACAGCGATATAACAAACAATAAAAGCAAAACTATTCCCAAAAGGAGTAGTTTTTTTCTTACACTCAACTCCTTATAGTTTGCCAAGCCACGCTTTAACGTATCAAGAAATCGTTTCATTCAGCCAGTAAAAAGTTAAATATTGTGTTAATATTCTGAATTAATCTAAGTTTGACTATTTTTGTGTTTCAATATAATGCAAATGTAGTTTATAACGTAAAAACAACCAACAAATAAATGATACACACAAAATTAAATTCACTTTTTTACAACTCTGCGACCATCGCGATATTTTTATTTTTTGCAATTATTTTAAACGCTTGCAATTCCCAACCCACAAGCAGAACCGATGAGGTAAAAACAACGCAACCAAAATATAGCGTATCTATTACCAAGCCATCGAGAAATGATGTTTTTCGCATTGAAGACGAAATAAGTTTTAATTTTCGAGTATCGGATTCTATAAAATTCGACAGTATTAAAATAATAATCAACAACTTAGATATAATTTCATTTAATGATATTAATGCTGTAAAATGGAACTCTACAAATGCTAAAACCGGCTCAAACCACGTAAGATTTGTTTTCCATGTCGATACTTTACAGATAAGCTCATCGACATCGTTACGTTTTTTGGCTGCGAATAAGCCTATAGAATACGGATACAAAATAGTTAACACCTACCCTCACGATACAAAAGCATACACCCAAGGGTTGATGTTCGAAGATGGTTACTTGTACGAAAGCACTGGGCAATACAACGAATCATCATTAAGGAAGATTGATTTAAAAACTGGCAAAGTGTTGAAACAATACGACTTACCTGATGAGGATTTTGGCGAGGGAATAGCCCGCTATGAAGACAAAATTTATCTTCTGACTTGGGAGTCGAAAAAGGGATATGTATTTAATTTACAAACCTTTGACCTTGTTCTTGAGTTTCCAATTTCAACCGAAGGTTGGGGACTTACATACGATGACAAGCATCTAATTCGCAGTGATGGAACTCACATTCTGCACTTTATTAGCCCTGAGCAATTTTCGGAAGTCGGGACAATTGAAGTTTACGACCATGAACGCAAAATAACAAGGCTTAACGAACTTGAATATTACGACAATAAAATTTGGGCTAACGTTTACGGCGAAGATTATATAGTTACAATCGATCCAAAAAGTGGACAAGTATTAGAAAAAATCGACCTGCAAGGACTTCTTAGCGAGCAAGATAGAAGAAATTACCGCGTAGATGTTCTAAACGGAATTGCATGGGACAGGAAAAACAGACGACTGTTTGTAACGGGAAAATTATGGCCCAAATTGTTTGAAATTGAACTTGTAAAAAAATAGAATTATGATACAAATAAAGAGCTTTGCAAAATTATTAGTTGCCTTAGTATTAGTATTCACAACTGTTTCATGCCAGAGTCAAGGCATTCAAGATAGAACTGTTACCGTTTACTTACGTGGGGTTTCAATGGCTCGTGTGTCATTCTCTCCTCTTACAGGATCAAATGCATATAAGCCAATAAAAGTTTTTGAGCAGGTGCAAAACGGACAAAACGTTACCTTTACAATAAAAAAAGAGCTGATACCCAGCGACTTTCAATTGCGTTTTGATTATTTTGATGTTAACTCTGGCAAACCCTCAGCTTCCGAGCAACGTATTTTTGTGAACAAGCAAAACGTTAATCTAAACATTAATCCAATTTATGCCACAATTGCCGATAGCGTTATTTTTTCTGATAACGACAAAGAAAACAAAATATATCAGCAGTTTAGTATTCAAAATCAATCAATTAAGGAAAATATTGGTTTAATTCAAATGGTTTTATCCAAATATGATGACAAAAACAGCAGTTTCTATAAAGAGGGGTTAAAAGAGTACAAACAGAGAATCAAACAACACGCTGATTGGCTAAAACAACAGGCAAAAGAACATAAAGACCTTTTTGTAAGCCATACTTTTGTACTTCAGGAGGTTCCGGAAATTGATTTTTCACTTGATGAAAAGGCTCGAAAGAACGCAATGCTCGAAAACTATATCAACATAATTGATTTTAAAGATACTCTACTTACACACTCTTTCGATTATCGAAAATGGTTAGATAATTTTGTTAGCATGCACTTTGACAGGAGTTACACGGCTGTTCAAACCGACTCAGCTTTAGTATCGGCAGGCAGAAAACTGATTGAAAGGGCAAAAACAGGCGACCCTGTTGTTTGTGGAAAAATGTTGGACTATTTTTTCGAGGGATACGAAAGTATGGGAATGGAATCGGGCATTCAAATGCTTGCAGAACATCTTAATAATCCTAAGTGTCCGGCAACAAAAAAAGAAGCTATCATCAAGCGCATTGAGGGAATAAGTAATCTTAAAATTGGTACAACTGCACCCGATTTTGATATTACCGACACAGAAAACAGTTCCATAAATTTCCACAATTTTGGAAAATCAAAACCATATAAACTGCTTATGATATGGAGTGCCGATTGTGAACATTGTCAAGAGGTTACGCAGCAGCTATATATGTTTTACACAAATTCACATGTTAGTTCAAAATTCGATGTCTTGGCTGTAAGCATTGATGAAACTGAGACAGAAATTCCTAAATGGGAAAGCAATATAAAAGACCTTCCGAAATGGACACATGCACTAAGCAAAGGTGGGCTTTTAAGTCAGGTTGCGAAAATGTATTATGTTGTATCAACGCCGGTTTTGGTAATTGTTGATACAGAAAGCAATAAGATTGTTGGACTGCCTAAGACGGCAAGGGATGTTGCTATGTTTTTTAGCGAAAATTAGATTAGAAGGTAAAAGGAGCAAGATAAAAGTGTATTGTCCGTTGGACAATATGTGATTTACTCCTAACTCCGCTCAGTTGAGGAAATTTTTTCTAATATCTTTAAAATAAACAATTTACAGCTGATTACCAATACGTTACAACATGGTTTTTACACTTGAATTAATTTTAATAGTTGGATTTACAACAGTAATATTCCTTTATTTTCTATCTGTCTGTGTTCTATCTATTAAGCTAAACAAAACAGAAAGCAACACCAACTTAAAACCAGAAACTTGTGTTGACATCGTAATAGCTTTTCGCAACGAAGAACAGACAATAGTCGCCCTAATTGATTCATTAATTAGACAATCGTACCATAATTGCAAATTTATTTTGGTTGACGACCACTCCACCGACAACAGCCTCTCTATAGCTATTGCGAAAACGAAAAACGAACAACGTTTTCAAATTCTTCAACTACCCGACAATTTGGTAGGAAAAAAAGATGCTTTAAAGTACGGCATAAAACAGTGCAAAGGAGAGTTTATTCTATTTACCGATGCCGATTGCGAGATAAGTCCAAACTGGGTTGAAACAATAACAAAAGAAATGACACACAACAACTTAGAGTTTTGCTCTGGAGCGTTGCTAATACACGATTGCAAAAACATTTTGCAAAAACTCCAAGCAGTTGAAACTCTGTTTTTAACAGCAGTTGGGCACTCTTTAATTTCATGTAAAAAACCTGTTTTGTGCAATGGAGCAAACATAGCCATAAAACGAGAAACTAACGATACTACGCTACTAAACCACGTTTCCTCCGGAGACGATATCTTTAGACTTCAACAGGCTGTTAAAGCAAAAAGAAGAATTGGATACACAACTACAAAAGAGGCACAAATATTCTCAAAAGCCGAACCTACTTTATTGAAAATGATACAGCAAAAGGTGCGTTGGATAGGAAAATCAAAACATTACATAGAGACATTTTCATTAATATTCACGGCTTTTATTGGTCTTTCCCAAGTTGTTGCAGCTGTTTCGATATTTATCTTGCCTGTAAAAATATGGATAACGCTTTTGGCTACAAAAATTCTTTCGGAAACAATCTTAACCGTTAAGGCTATGAGCGTTTACGATCATAAGGTCTCGCCGTTTAATATTTTTGCTGTTGGAATTTTATACCCGTTTTATAGTGTTGCTATTGCTATTATTTCGCTTTTTTATAAACCACAATGGAAAGGGCGAAAGGTAAAGGGTTAATTATCTTGGTAGTAATTTGAACACAGAACACACGGATTAAACAAATTTTCACAAATTAAGGTCAAAAAATCTGTGAAAATCCATTAAATCTGTGTCATCTGTGTTCCTGAAACAAACTCAATATTTATACCGCTTCGCCCACCAACGCTTTAACCGTTCAAGTATATTTTTCTCCATAGGGTTGTCACAGGGCTCGTAAAAGACTGTGCCATCAAGCTGGTCAGGTAAAAATTGCTGTTCTATGAAATGTCCTGCTCCTTCGTGTGAGTATTTGTAGTTTTTGCCGTAATCTAAGTTTTTCATAAGCTTTGTTGGGGCATTTCTAAGATGCAGAGGTACAGGTGCATTGCTTGTTTTTAAGGCGCTCTCTATAGCATTGTCAATTGCCAAGTATGCCGAGTTGCTTTTTGGCGATGTTGCCAAATAGATAGTCGTTTCTGACAAAATAATTCGCGCTTCGGGCATTCCAATTTTATGCACAGTGTCGAAACAGGTATTTGCCAAAAGCAGTGCGTTGGGATTTGCCAGCCCAATATCTTCGGCAGCCAAAATTATTAATCTTCGTGCAATAAATTTTACATCTTCTCCCCCATTTATCATGCGAGCCAGCCAATACAAAGCCCCATTTGGGTCTGACCCACGCACAGATTTTATAAATGCTGAGATAATATCGTAGTGCAACTCGCCATCTTTATCGTAAACAGCGATATTGTCTTGCAAAACGTTTACAACTATCTCGTCATTTATTACAACCGTTTTATCTTCGGGGGTTTGATTTACAACTATTTCCAAGATATTCAGCAACTTACGGGCATCACCACCTGAATATTGAAAAATGGCATCGGTTGATTGTACGTCGAATGTTCGTTTTTTAAGCTCCGTATCAGTGCTTAACGCTCTATCTAACAGGGTTTGCAGATGATGTTTCTCTAAATGCTTAAGCGTATAAACCTGACAACGTGAGAGTAGTGGTCCAATTACCTCGAAAGAGGGATTTTCGGTTGTTGCGCCAATAAGAACTATTACACCTTGCTCGACTGCTGCTAATAGCGAATCCTGCTGCGATTTGCTAAATCGATGTATCTCATCAATAAACAATATCGGTGCCTGTGGGTTAAAAAAACGTGCTTTTTCGGCTTTAGCAATTGTTTCGCGAACATCTTTAACGCCAGACGACACTGCACTCAGCACATAAAATGGTCGTTCAATTTTATTGGCAATAATTTTTGCCAACGTTGTTTTCCCTACTCCTGGCGGACCCCACAGTATCATATTGGGAATGAAGCCTTTATCAAACGCTTTACGCAGCGGAGCGTTGGGTGAAACGAGATGCTCCTGACCGATATAATCGTCAATAGATGTAGGTCTTAAACGTTCTGCTAAAGGTCTGAAAGACATATTGATAAATATTTGATATTGAACCCAAAAATAGGGTTATTTATTTGAAACTACTCTTTTATTTCGAGTAAGTAACACTATTTCGGCTAAAAAACAACAGAGTGCCAAAAGAGCAAATAGTTGCCACGGTTGAAACCACGAATCTGTTTGATTTGAGTCAAAAGGCATATCGATTTTTGAAAAGTTTTGCATACTTTTGAGGTTCTCATCTTGCACCAAATAGTTTGGAACCGATTCCGTTCTACTGTAGTTCAAGGCTACTTTCGCTTTTATTTCTCCATCAGTTTTTAAATCCCAAATACCAGAGCTATGTGCCTGATTATTAAGACATAGCTTTAAATTAAGATTACTGATTTGAAAACGCGGAATAAATTCAAACTGCTGCTTAGTGCTCACAAAAAGAGGAACTTTATTGTTATCCCACTCATCTACAGGGATATCGAAACAGAGATTACTTTCAATGGTATAAACCGGCTCTAATGAACCTGCAATAAATTGTGCCATATTAATAAATAGCGGTACAAATATTGGATGTTGCGAAAACTGTTGATTTCCAATAATATCCACATTAATTACATAAACCACTCCTTTCCCGATATTCTTTGAAATTACGACAGGATCTTCCAAATCAGTTGACATAATTGTGTTTGATAACGCAAACGGAGGTCTGAATTTTCTAATACGCTCTATATTAGGCATTTTGGTATCTTTATCGATACTCAATATCGCTTTGTTAAAAATATAGTGGTTTAGATTGATATTGTTTACAATTGCTTTTATGTTTGACACTGTTGCTGGTTGCTGAATATCAAAGCGTTGCAAGAATTGTTTTTCAGCTTCAACATTGTTAACGGTATCGACCAAAAGCACCAAGCTTTTTCCCTCTGTAACACTATTGTAGAGGTGTTCGGCAAATCCTGCTGACAATTTTTCGGAATTTCTAACAAATATGCACGATACGGAATCGACCATTGCAGGAGTAACAAACTGGTGTTGAGAAACTTCAGAATGAATATATTGTGACACGACGTAAAGTTTTTCAAGAGGTTTGAAATAATCCTCATCGCCAATCAGAAGCACTTTTCGTTCATTCTGCAAGAAGTATGTAAAATAGTAACTGTTGTCGAAAACAATCGGATAATCGTGGATTCCGACACACCCCTCAATCCAGCTCGAACGGCTTGTGGTATATGAGAATTTCAGAGTTATCGACTCACCTTTCTGTATATCAAACGATTGCACGGATGTCAGTGTGTCGTTCAGAAGCAGTCGCAACGGGATATTTGTACGTGTCTCGGAACCCCTGTTTGTCACTCTGACATTAAGATTTTGTTCTAGGTTTACGTTTCTAAAAGGTGTATCGAACCAAACCGTGTCGATTGATATATTCTGCGGCTCGTAGGGGTCAATCTGCACGGGGATTATGTTGAGGGTTGTATCGGCGAGTTCAAAAAAGGTACGCCAGTAGTTTTCCTGCATATCGGATATAATCCAAAATTGAGAATTGTCGCGGTTTTCGACAGCCGAAAAGAGCTGCAAAAGCGACTGTGGCGAGATTGTCGTAGCCGAATAATCAATATTTTTAACCGTTTCGTTTACTAACTTTGGACTGATTTTGTCGGCAACCAATCCGGCGTGCGACAAAACCATAACTCGCGTGGTTTCGGACATGGTCACTATCCGCTTAATCGCATACTGTCGAGCCTGCTCTAACAGATTCCCATTTCTGTTCTCTGCCTGCATGCTTAGCGAGTTGTCAATAAATATCACAACAGACGATGTCGCTTTATTGATATGTTCCGTATCGCTATCGAAACTTGGTTTTGCAAAAGCAAACACTAACAGTCCGATGGCTAACATTCTGAATATCAACAACAAGATATTATTAACTTTTCTTGTCCTTCGGCTCTCTTTTTCAACTTTTTTCAGAAACGAGGTTTGACTGAAATATATTACCTTATGTCGATGAAGGTTAATTAGGTGGATAATCAACGGTATCGCCATTGCCCATAATGTCCACAAAATAGACGGATTTGAAAAACTAATCATGGATATCTGTTTCTTAAGGTGCAAAGAAACAAAATTTTAACTGAAATATTTGTGTTATTGCAAATTCAATTTGCTTCACAGTATGATACAAAAAATAAAACTTATGGTTATTTTTGTATCTATATTATTAGTAATTCGACATGACTAAAGCTCTCCGAATAGGTTTATTATCAGACACCCACGGTTGGTTGAATCCCAAAATCATAAAACATTTTGCCAATGTTGACCAAATTTGGCATGCAGGAGATATTGGTAGTTTAGAGGTTATCGAGGAGTTAGAGGAGATTGCCCCTGTTAAAGCGGTTTATGGCAATGTTGATGATTTTGATGTTCGCAGAACTTTTCCGGAAATATTAGAGTTTAAAGAACATAACGTAAAAGTGCTGATGACACATATTGGTGGATATCCCGGACACTATTCCCCGAATATCAAACAAAGATTGTATGAAGTGAAGCCAAAACTGTTTATATGTGGTCATTCTCATATATGCAAAGTGATGAACGACAAAACGTTAGGACTATTACACATCAATCCTGGTGCAGCTGGCAGACAAGGCTTCCACGAAATTTCAACTGTGGTAAAATTTTCAATATCAAATGAACAAATAAGCGATTTAGAGGTTATAGAGTTTAGTAAACACGGTTGATGTTTAGAAAAATGGCTATTTACTCTATAAAAGATCTCGAGCAGCTAACTGGCATAAAAGCCCACACCATAAGGATGTGGGAAAAGCGATATAACGTTGTTACTCCTGAACGCACCGACACAAATATTCGCCACTACAACGAGGAGCAACTGAAACGTCTGTTAAACATATCGTTGCTCAACAAAAATGGACAAAAGATTTCAAAATTAGCAACGCTTTCTGATTCGGAACTGTGCAAAGAAGTGAATAAACTTAATGCAGAATGTGGCGATAAGTCACTGCAAATAAACCAGTTAGTAAAAGCAATGATAAACTTGGACGAAGCTGAGTTTAACCATACTTTAAATAAACTTATCGTAAAAAATGGTTTCGAGGAGACTATTATAGAAGTTGTTTGTCCGTTTTTACAGCAGTTAGGGGTGTTGTGGCAAACAGGCACCATAAGTCCTTTGTGTAAATATTTTGTTTCCACAATTTTAAAACAGAAAATCTATGCTGCTTACGATAAAATTTTGGTATCGCCCAACGAAAATGCACAAACAATAGTTTTTGCTTTAAACGAAAAAGAGTACCACGAACTGTCGTTATTAATTGGCAACTATATCGCTAAACGCTTAGGATACAATACTGTATATGTTGGACAGGCTGTCCCATACTCTAATCTGTGCGAAATTATTGAACGGACAAAATGTGATTTTTTTGTCACTAACTTTATATCTCAACAGGATAAAAAACATACTGGGAACTACCTAAAAAGGCTCTCCTCCGATTTTCCAAACCTAAAGATATTGGCAAGTGGCTGTGACATACAAACAACAGACAACAATTTACCAAAAAATGTTATACAAATTCACGACTCAATTATGCTAAAAAAGAGATTGAAAGAATTTAAAATTACGCCTTATTAGAATATTTCTCAACCACTACATTCTATAATAAAAAAATGCCGTTAGTTTTCACTAACGGCATTTTTTGAAGTATAACTAAATATTAAACAACACCTTGTTCAACCATTGCGCGAGCAACTTTCATAAAGCCAGCAATGTTAGCACCTTTTACGTAGTTTACATAACCACCTTTTTCTGTTCCGTGAGTAACACATGCTTCGTGAATGCTTTGCATAATTTCGTGAAGTCTGTCATCAACCTCTTTCTCGCTCCATGACAGGTGCATAGCATTTTGAGTCATCTCTAGACCTGAAGTTGCAACTCCACCTGCGTTAACAGCTTTACCCGGTGCAAATAAAATTTTTGCTTTTTGGAATTCGTGAATTGCCTCTGGTGTACAACCCATGTTCGATACCTCTGCAACTAAAGTAACTCCGTTTTTGAGCAACTCTTTTGCATCATTACCATCTAACTCATTTTGGAATGCGCAAGGAAGAGCGATATCGCATTTCAAGCTCCATGCTTTTTTACCTGGAGTGAAAGTAACACCTTTAAATTTAGTTGCCATTGGTGCAACAACGTTGTTGTTCGATGCTCTTAGCTCCAACATATAGGCGTTCATTTCGTCTGTCATACCATCAGGAATGTGGCAAACGCCGTCTGGTCCAGATATACCGATAACTTTTGCGCCAAGTTCTTTTGCTTTTTGTGTAGCACCCCAAGCAACGTTTCCAAAGCCTGAGCAAACAACAGTTTTACCTTTTAAGCTTTTACCAGCTTTGCTCAACATATGCTCAACAAAATATAGAGCACCGTAACCTGTTGCTTCTGGACGAATTTTTGAACCTCCCCAGTTGATACCTTTACCTGTGAAAACTCCTACGTTATATTCGCGAGCAAGTTTTGTGTACATACCATACATGTAACCAACTTCGCGTGCTCCAACGCCAACGTCTCCTGCAGGAACGTCAGTGTCTTTGCCTAAGCAACGCCACAATTCCCACATGAAAGCTTGGCAAAAACGCATGATTTCGCCGTTTGATTTTCCAACAGGGTCAAAATCGGAACCACCTTTACCACCGCCCATAGGAAGCGTAGTCAAAGCATTTTTAAATGTTTGTTCGAAGCCCAAGAACTTCAACATTGAAAGGTTTACAGCCTTGTGAAATCTGATTCCACCTTTGTATGGTCCAATTGCACCGTTAAATTGAACTCTGTAACCCAAGTTTGTTTGAACTTTACCTTTATCGTCAACCCATGCAACGCGGAAAGTAAAGACTCTGTCGGGTTCAACAATACGTTCCAAAATGCCATTTGCAGCAAACTCAGGATGTTTTTCATAAACCTCTTGAACTGATTCTACTACTTCATGCACAGCTTGCAAATACTCCTTCTCACCTGGGTGTCTGGCTTCTAAGTCAGCCATAAATTTCTTTAGATCCATAATATGT
The DNA here is from genome assembly GCA_012519055.1 of Bacteroidales bacterium. NCBI lineage: Bacteria > Pseudomonadati > Bacteroidota > Bacteroidia > Bacteroidales > Bacteroidales bacterium. The sequence continues at coordinate 18,062 of JAAYQU010000013.1, forward strand.
TTGTTTATAAGTTAATGGTTATTAAAAAAATATTAATTCTAATTGTTTTTCAATACAAAATAAAGTGATTATTCTCGATTTTACAACTAAATCGCTTGCAAAAAAGTAAATTACTGTGGCTTTATAAAACAGACTATAAGAAATATTTATTTTAATTTATTGCAACACATTGTTTCTATGATGATTTGTCAATATTTCCAATAAACATAATTTATAAAACTGCGTCCCAATTGCTTAAATAACCAACTTTTTTAAAAACAGTCACGAATATACGAATTAAAGGTAAGAAAAGCAAACTATAATAAATATGAAGTTTTTTAGGACAACATCAACTAAAACACGTCGCGCTAACAACAGGAGAAATAACACATTACAAAAAAAACGAGAGCTGTCACAAAAGAGTAAATCTTTTTTTGAACAGCCCCCGAAAAGCTTACCCAATTTTTGATGTCAGAACAGTAAAGGGTCTCTTTTTTAAAGTTTGTTTTAAAGCTTATTAGTCGCGAAATAAAACATAAGTTGGTCCTATTCCTGCAGGAATTGTATCTAAAGCCGTGCCTGTATTAGCATCAAAAACACACACTTTACCATCAGATGACCAGTCACCTGCATCAGTGGCGTATAGTTTACCTGATTTGTAGAAAAGTTTGTAAAAATATCCACTTACAAAATGCTCTGCTGGAGCTTGTGTGTCGTTAATGCTAGCTTTGTTAATGCCACCATTAAACAAATAATATAGGTTGTCTCCGTTTGAACAGAGAGAACTAGCCATGCCTGATTCAAAATCAATTTTAGACATAACCTCGTTTGTAGAGGGGTTAATTTTTGCCAAACCTGCACCTGAAACTGACCAATCTGCATTATATTTTCCTTGCAAAAGCACCCATAAGTTATCGTTATTATCAACGGCAAAGCTACCTGGATTGTATCCAACATTTATTGTTTCTACTTGACTGTTAGCAATATTAACAACTGATACTGTCGAGTCTACTTCATAACCTCCTGAATTTGCAACATACAGTTTGGTACCTATAAGTTGCATTCCTTCTGCTCCTCTACCAACAGAAATCCTTTCCAAAACTGCTCCATTTGATGGCGATAATACCAGGACCCCTTCATTACCCCAACTTGTTACATAGCATTTTCCTGCATTAAATTTTAAAAAACGTGGTTTAGCAACACCTTCAAAAACTGCAACGCTTTTAAAATTCATATCAACAACCTCTATTTTATCGCTATTATTTACAACGATATAGTATTTGTTATCGTAAAATTCAATACTTTGCCCGACGTCTCCTAACGCACGACTGTTTACAGCACTAAAAATATCTTGCTGTGCCTGCTTAGTGCTTGGGTTATAATATGTAACCTCAGACGTACCGTGTTGAAACAGTCCTTCATTTAAGATAAAAATACCTTTTTCATAGTTGCCAATTTCCTCTTTTTTTTCTGGTTTACAAGAAACTGCAACAACTGCTAACAAAAATATTGTAGCAATTCTCGATAATGATGTTAATTTTTTTGTTGTTTTCATTTTGTTTTAGTTTTAATGTTTATATCTGATTGTTAATGAAATTTCGAAAGTGCGAGGTGGCGTAGGATAATGTCTTATCACTTGATATTCTGAGTTATATAAGTTTCTAACCACACCAGATATTTTAAATTGATACCTTTTGTAATCAAATGATTTGCCGCAACTTAAATTAGCTACATTGAAACCATCAAGCCATTTTGTATTTTGTTTGTTGGTGTATCTGAATGATGTTAAGCTGTGATTATAGTTTAAATAATAACCCCGATAATCAACGTGTAACCCTATTGCCCCCTTGTGATTTGGGACATATATCATTTCGTATCCATCGCTAAAGCTTTTAACCCAAGTGTAATGCAACTGTACTCCACAATTAAATTTTTCACTTTTCCAAAACAGATAATCTGTCTCTGCCTCTATTCCGAAGCTTACAACACTGTCCTGGTTTTCCGGCTTCCAAATAGAGCCGTATGGTAGCCATACAATCATATCACTAATGTCATTATGAAATGCCGTTAATTGAGCAAAGTAACGCGACTTTCCAACGTTGTTTGAATATTTTACTGAAACTTCTTTGTTTATGGCATCTTCGGGAACTAGATCTCGATTCCCCCAGCCTGTCCAGTACAAATCATTAAAAGCTGGCAACCTATAACTCCTTGAAACAAAAGACGAAATAGTTATTTTTTCACTTGCCGAGAAATCAACACCAATTGCAGGAGTAAAAGGAATAAATTTATTATTAACAACCTCTTGTCTAACAATCAAAGCTGCCTCAAGCCGTTTCCATAGATATTTAGCAATACCGTACATGGAATATCTGTTTCTTTTAGGATTTTTTTGCAAATCGGTACTTGTCATCCATTCTAATGACTGATTTATAGTGGCTTTCCATTCAATTAATGTGTTATCTTGCCCAATAGAAATTTCGTTTAATTGATTGTTTGTGAAGTGGTTAGAAACTATATCGCCTGCATATTTCATATATCCATAAAGATATGCCGAACGAAAATCGATGGAAAGATTATTGTTACACCACTCCCAGTGTAGCACTGAACGTATGTTGTCATCATTTGTATAATGTCCCTTTGGTGGGATAAGCATTGTACCCGCGTCTTCGGTGTGCTGCTTTGTAAACCATAAATGCAAGTTGATTGCACTTTTTTTGCCTAATAAAAGCTTTGAACTACTAAGCGCTGATAACTTTGAAAAGGCACCGTTCGTGTTTGTATCAACCGGACTACCAAATCTCGAAGTATTTATATAGGTAAAGTCATTTTCAGCGGTTGAGTTTGATAATAGTAATCTTGTAGCAAACCTTTTACTCGACTTTTCTATCGATAAATATTGCCCATACTGTTTTAACATCCCTGCCGTTAACGTCAGCTCGGCTTTTATTTCATCATCAAGGGACAAATGATTGTCTATAAACACTGTTCCACCAATACTTCCACTGCCAACCTGTGCACCTGTTCCGCCTTTTACAAGCATTATTTTGTCGGCAGATGCGATTGGTAACGAGGCAAAATTAAATTGTCCGGTCTGAATATTCTGTATATTAATACCATTCCACACTACCCCCGTATGTGATGCTCCTGCTCCTCTCACTGAAACCGTCGAAATTCCCGACAATCCATAAGACCTTATGTTTACAGAGGTATTTTGCTCCAATGCTTCGCCCAAATTCAAAACATAGCTACTTTTGCCTTTTATTGCAGTGAGATTTTGTGACGATTGTCCCGGTACTTTTGCATAATTGACTTTTTCAACAACAACTATCTCATTTAACAATAGTGTGTCGATAAAATCTTGCGCCTGTACAACTATTTGCGAAAAAGTTGCTACAAAAAATAAACAGTATTTAAAAAATCTCACTATTACAAATGGTTTAAAATTAAACTCTTAAAACATTTGTAACCAACGAAATGCGTTTTGGGAAATTGTTTTTCTGTATTATGCAGAGACCTCTGACCCATTTTACGCTTTTATCCCGAAAGCTACAACTATGTTTTCAACAGGCAGGTCTTCTGACTTACTCTAATTTCGGATGCCTTCCCATTTCGTTAAAAAACAGTGGCGGAGAGTTTCCGAAATCTAAAAAAGAGCTTACAGCAGCGGGAACTGTCCGGGATTTGCACCCGATTCCCTTTTAAGAGTGTTTTCCGAATAAGGAAAACGTCTCACCTGTAGTCCGACAAAGTTAATATTTTTTTACAATAAGAACATTGTTTACGTAAAAATATTTGTATTTGTCAGTTGAATCTCCTATTTGCAGAAATAAAACAAAATATATAAATTTGCAGTCCTTAAAAACATGTCTAAGCCCAGATGGTGGAATTGGTAGACACGCTACTTTGAGGGGGTAGTGTCCGTAAGGATGTGCAAGTTCGAGTCTTGTTCTGGGCACAAATATTGAAAACCTCTTGTGAAATCGTTGTTTCACAAGAGGTTTATTTATTTAACACCACAGATAAAACAGTCCTATAAAATAAAGTTTACATTGTGCAAATATCTAAAAAGTAAGTAAATTGCAACCGAAACTCAAAAGTAAAGAAACGTGCGATTTTTTGAAAATCTGAAATTGCAAAAATGGACGTTGGTCATAATAGTTGTATTGCTCAATTTCAATACGCTAAGAAACCAGTATGCACTTGATGATGCCATTGTAATTACAAAAAATCAACATGTAGAAAAGGGATTGAGTGGCATTCCCGACATACTTAAAAACGATACTTTTCAAGGTTTTTTCGGTTCACAACAAGATTTGGTTGCAGGTGGAAGATACAGGCCACTATCACTTATTACATTTGCCATTGAATATCAGTTTTTTGGACTTAACCCAGTGGTTGGTCATTTTATCAATATTGTTATATATGCAATAATTGTCGTATTACTTCTGTTGGTGCTTCGTGAATTGATTCCAAACGCAAACAATCAATGGCTTAAGATTGCATGGCTTACAGCATTTCTGTTTGCAATACATCCAATCCACACGGAGGCGGTAGCAAATATCAAAGGGCGAGATGAGCTTATGACACTGCTGTTTGCGCTGTTAGCGTGGCTATCAGTTTTCAAATGGATTAAAACCGATAAAACTAAACATCTGATTTTAGCCTCTTTATATATCTTCTTAGGGAGCATGAGCAAAGAACATGCTGTAGCATTTGTATTCGTAATACCTTTCTCGCTTTGGTTTTTCAATCACGCCAAACTACGTAAATCAATAATCGCTGTAGTTCCTTTATTTATAGGTGCACTTGCTTTTGTTATCATAAGACAAAATGTTTTAGGCTCGTTCTCATTCGACCCAGGCGATGAGTTGATGAACAATCCTTTTGCTGACGCTTCTGTGGGTCAAAAATATGCAACAATACTATTTACATTTGTTTGGTATCTGAAACTGCTATTTATGCCGCATCCGCTGACATTCGACTATTATCCGTACCACGTCCGGTTGGTTGAACCAACATCACTAATTGCGATTTTATCGCTATTGATTTTTATAGTTATGATTTTCATAGCTTTATATGGATTGAAGAGACGTTATTACGCTTCGTTTTGGATAATTTTCTTTCTTGCAACTTTCGTGTTAATGTCAAACCTACTATTTACAGTAGGAACCTTTATGAACGAACGTTTTATGTTTATACCTTCCATTAGTTTTGCATTTGGATTGGCTTGGTTTTTGAGTTGGTTACTACAGAAAAACAAAAAAATTGCAATATCAGGTTTGATATTAATTACTGCGCTCACATCATTTAAAGTATATTCTCGTAACAAAGTTTGGTACGACGATGCCACTCTATTCTCAACCGATGTGAAGACATCATCTAACTCAGCAAAAAGCAATACAACTATGGGGGGAATGCTTTTTGAAAAGGCTCAAAAAGAGAAAGATAAAGAAAAACAGCACGATATTTTAGTTGAAGCCGATAAATATCTGAGCAAAGCATTAGAAATTCATCCTAACTACAACGATGCCAGACTTTTAAAAGGGAATGTGGTATTCCAACTGCAATCGCCCGATTCGGCTATGCGTTGGTATTTTGATATTTTTAAAAAGTCGCCAAGCCACGCGCACGCATGGAAAAATGCACTTATTGTAGTTGAAAGTATTTCTGATATTGACAGTAGAATTGACACGTACACTAAACTATATAGTATTGATTCTAGCCGATTTGAAATTACTTATAATTTGGGACTTCTATACTCTAAAAATAAGAGTGATTATACACAAGGAACCCTATTTTTAGAAAAGGCAGTAAAATCAAACCCCAATAATAAAAATGCTATACGCGATCTTGGGATAACGTATGGAATGCAAGGCGATTATACAAAATCGGAAGCATTGCTTTCCGATGCGGTCAAACGTTTTCCTAATGATGGTCAACTATTTTATAATTTGGCTATTACGCTCTATAATTTGAAAAAATACGAAGAGGCTCAAAAAGCTTTTAACAAAGCATCAGAATTGGATTCTTCAATAAAACCTGTTAAATTAGTGCAATAAAAGTATTACAGATAATGTATAAAGTATTTTATAATCTTTGCAAAGAACACCTCAGTGAGGAGTTAGAAAAAGTTGAAAAAATGCCACAAGGTGGCTCCGAAAGGCAATATTTTAGGTTGTTTTTAAAAAACGACAAAACAATATTAGGTGTATTTAACCCTAATGTTCCAGAAAACGAGGCTTTTATTAAACTACAAGGTGTATTTCAAAAACAAAGTTTACCTGTACCGGTCATATTTGGAATTGATAAAAGTAAACAATACTATTTGTGTTCCGACAATGGAAAAAACACTTTGTTTGACTTAATAAAAAAAGATGAAGCCGGTAATTTAGAAAAGTCTGTTTACGAATATTTTGAACAATCTATCAAATACTTAGCACATTTTCAAACATCATTTATTAAAGAACCCAATATCTTTGAATATTGTAATGTTCCTAAAGAGTTCGACAGACGTTCCATAATGTGGGATTTGAATTATTTTAAGTATAACTTTCTTAAAGTAAGGTCTGTTCCATTTAACGAAATCGCTTTGGAAGATGATTTTGAAAAGCTATCATCAAAAATTGCTTCTATACCAATGCGAGGATTTATGTACCGCGATTTTCAGTCAAGAAATATTATGATTGACAATGGAAAACCTGTATTTATTGATTTTCAGGGAGGTCGTCACGGTCCTTTGCAATATGACGTGGTAAGTATTCTTTGGCAAGCGTTAGCCGAATTGTCAGAACAAGATAAAGAGAGTTTAATTAAATCGTACATCATTGAACTGCAAAAGACACTGCCAAAAAGTCAAGAGTACTTTTATCGCGATGTAGACGAAGTCATCCTATTAAGACTTCTACAAGTTCTTGGTGCCTACGGCTTCAGAGGTTTAATCGAACGCAGGTCTCATTTTATAAAAAGTCTCCCTTCGGGCATAAAACAGTTAGTTAAACATTGGGAAAATACCGATTTAGGCAAAAAATATCCTGAATTAAATAGTTGTATATACTTCATAAACAAGCAACAAGAGCATCAACAACATAAAATTAAAACTACAGGTCTTACGGTAAATATTTGCAGCTTTTCATATGCTAACGGTAGCTATCCAATTGATTTATCAGGACATGGTGGCGGATACGTTTTTGATTGCCGTGGGTTGCAAAATCCCGGAAGGATTGATGGCTACAAACATCTGACAGGGAAAGACAAAAAAGTGATTGACTATATGAGACTTTATGACGAAGTTGAGAATTTTATAAAAGCTGCTTATCAAATTATTGAAAGGCATGCTACGCTTTACGAAAGTCAAGGCTACCTATACCTTTTTGCTGCTTTTGGCTGTACAGGGGGACAACATCGCTCTGTATATTGTGCAGAAGAAGTTGCTAAACGCCTCGAATTTAATGGGTTTGACGTTCACTTATGGCACAGAGATATTCCGAAAATCTAACGCTTTTCATTCTCGCTGCAGGCATTGGTAGCCGCTTGGGCCAATTGACTAAAAACAGACCAAAAGCCTTGGTGGAAGTGAACAAGACCCCCATGATTTATCTTTTGATAAACAAAATGTTGAGTTATGGTTTTTCAAATTTTGTGGTAAACCTGCACCATCACGGAAAAATGCTGGAACGCCACTTATCAAATAACTTTCCAAATCTTAAAATAAGTTTTAGCGACGAAGAAAAAATGTTGCTTGACACGGGTGGAGCATTAATAAAAGCGAAAGAGTTTTTGCGGAACGATGATCCTTTTTTAGTCCATAATGTTGACATTATTTTGCCATTTAATCCATGTGAAATGCTTGTACAGCACACTAATCGAAAAGCATTGATGACACTTGCGGTTAGTCAACGCAAATCGAAACGCAAATTAATTTTTAACTCTGAAAATGAGCTTTGTGGCTGGACAAATACTGAAACAGGAGAATTACGAAAGGCGGAAAACTACACTAAAAACAATAAGCTTCTTGCATATAGCGGTGTTCAATGGGTTTCAACAGATTATTTCGAAATTGAGCAAAGAACAGGAAAATTTAGCATAATAGACTCCTGGTTAGATATTTGCCACAAAAAACCTGTTATCGCATATGAACATTCACAAATTGGATGGTTTGACCTTGGTACTGAAAGCAAGATACAGGAAGCAGAAAGGTTTAGTAATCTGTAATCTAAAACACCTTGCATTTAGTAGAGACGGAGCATGCTCCGTCTCTACTACACACCAAAGGATATTCCAACTCCTTTTGCAGCGTTGACAAGATAATGATATTTTTGTACAGTATTATATGTTGAAATCGCTTCAGTCAACGGAACTGAAATAATATCGGGATGTCTGTATGCAACCATATGTCCATACTTTTCTTCCAAAACCATTTCAAAAGCTTTAACACCATACTGAGTAGCCAAAACTCTATCGTAGGCAATGGGTATGCCCCCACGTTGCAAGTGACCCAAAACAGTCTCTCTTATATCGTGATTACATCCTGCACTAATCAATTGATGCCGTAAAGCTACCGCTACTCCTCCATATCTTGCATTTTTAAATCCTGTTACACCATCTTCCTGAATGGTAGCATGCCCTTCTTTGGCCATAGCACCTTCTGCAATTACGACTATTGCAAATCCTCTATCGCGCCTAAATCTGCTGTTAATTTTTTCAGTTACAATATTTATATCATAAGGTATCTCTGGAATTAAACACAAATCGGCACCACCAGCCACTGCTGCATGTAGAGCTATCCAGCCAGCATCACGTCCCATTACTTCAACTATAAAAACCCTATTGTGACTGGCAGCTGTTGTAACAAGCTTATCTACAGCTTCGGTTGCAATTTGTACTGCAGTTTGGAAACCGAAAGTAGCATCAGTAGCCGAAAGGTCGTTGTCAATAGTTTTGGGTACCCCGATAATATTAAGACCCTTTTCATATAGAGCTTGAGATATACGCTGTGAACCGTCTCCTCCGATATTGATAACTGCATCAACACCAAGAAACTGAAGCTTCCTAATTAACTCATCACTACGATCGACTGTTGAGGTTGTGCCATCTTTATTTTTAATAGGCCACGCAAAAGGACCTCCTTTATTAGTAGTTTCGATGATTGTCCCTCCTTGAATATGAATACCTGCAACATTCTCTTCAGTAAGAATTTTTATTTCGGTGGGTTCCCACAAAACTCCATTAAAGGCTTGTATTGAACCTATTATTTCCCAATCACGCTCTTGTGCAGCACGTTTTACTATAGCACGAATAACTGCGTTCAAACCAGGACAATCTCCACCTCCTGTTAACACCAATGCTCTTTTCATATGTTTGTAATTTATCGATTTGTGACTTAATAGACAACTTGCACTTTCGAACTACTCATACAAGTGATTAACAATATGTTACATAGATTTATAGTGCAACTTACAACTAACAATATTATAAGCAAATATATGAAATTGTAAACACAAAACAATATACAAGTCATAAATTATAAAGCACTCTAAAATATAATGAACTTTAGCTTTGTTAAAGCTATTTTTTAAATTAAATTGCCTTATTTTAAAATTATTACATTAAATTTGTATATTAGCGTTGTGTTTTATAGTTAATATAAAATAGTGTGAATACGACTAATTATGTTTGACATACAAAACATTATTATTTAATAACATTTTAACCTTAAACCAATAAAATTACAGACATATGAAATACAAATCACTACCTATTTTTCTTTTCATTATTGTCGTTATTTTTTCAAGTTGCGACACATCTAGTTCAAGGCTCCGTAAATACTTTATTGGGAACGAATGGTACATTGCAGGTGAATTATTCCTTCGAAACGACTCTTCAATTTCGGCCAAGTACTATGATTTTGAAAAGCAGGCTTTAGTCGGTGATACTACTTTCCCGATTATATTAAGCGACTCAATGATTATTTATAGTTTGGTGCGTGAAAAGGGTGTGTATAATGACGGACGCTCTTTTGAAGTCACAGGTGATACAATTATTACAGATACTGCTTTTTACGATTTCATTTACATTAACGACAAACCTAAGCTAATTCTTTATCTACAAAGCTTCCCCAAAATTTGCGTTTCAAAAAATAAAATCAAACCAAAACCAACCAACAATTTTCAACGTGAGAAATTTGAAATAGATGGTTTTTCTATCGGCGATTTAGTTGACCGCGACTTGTTGAAAACGCGCGGAATATACGATTTCGACACATATACTATCGAAGATTGTGAACTCAAAGAAGACAAAGACATAAAAATTAAAATAATAGGTTACAACCAAATATATTCCATTGAACGGCACAATATTCCTGATTATCGAATCCACAGTGCCATTAAAGTTGTGAGCAATAAGTTGGGAGTTGAACCTGAATATGTGCCTATGCGCCGCTGGGATGAAAGTTCAGACTACGAACATGAGTTTTACAGATGGAGTGCCAAAGGAGTTAGAATTAAACTTGAGAGAACCAGATACATAGGTCGTGAACTGTACCGCAATTTATTAGAAACAGACAAGTGGACGTTACATTACGACGATGATGTACAACGTACAATACTTATAGAACAACATAAAGATAGCAACCCTCAGAGCACAATAATAAATTAACTCAACCCATACGTTAGCTTACAAAAGTCAAGTTAATCTACTTTTACACAACGCACAGAGAAACCCATATTATGTTTTGTGTGATTTTTGTATATTTTTGCTGAATAGTAGTATAAACAATGGTACCAGGCACTGCTGTCACCCTGATTTGATGCTGACCACCAAAAACCATAATCTTTAAGGTTTTTATATTTCGATGCAATATTTCTGTATCCTCCGGGTAATGCTCGAAATCCAGATGAATTTGTCGCACCAGTATTTGTTGCTGTCCAGTAAAGATTTCCACTATGTTTCATTTTACCTCCAGCTACATTTTCTCCCTTGAGTGAATCGACAAGCCATTGCCAATTTTCCTCATCGGGGACTTTCCAGCCTTTTGGACATAATTTTTCGCTTTTTACAGCATGCCAGTTGTATAAAGCCCCATAGACATCTTTGTATTGCCTGGGATTATTTGAATACCAACAGTATAACGCCGAATCAGTACTTGACCACACAACACTATCGGCTCCATCGTTAATGGGAGTGCCATCGTTAAAAGTAGTGGTTTTTAAATTTTCTGCAAACCAAGTTTGATTGTAGATCTTAATTATCCTGTATTGATTTCCTTCAATATCCGTAACAGTTTCAAGTAAGTTAAATGCTTCTAGCTCCCTATCCTCTTTCGAACACGCTGACATAAAAACTATTAAAAAGGCAAATAAATAGCCGATAAAGAATTCCCTTCGTTTTATTTGATGTATTATATTATTTAATATTCTAAACATAATATCAGATATATTTAGCCTTAATTAAATAGTTTTTCACGTAGTCATGGACTCCATCTTCGAGTGAATAAAATTCTTTATCATAACCTATTCCTCGAAGTTTACTCATGTTCGCTTCAGTAAAGTACTGATATTTTTCTCTTATATCTTCAGGTATTGGTATAAACTCGATGTTTTCCGGTTTGCCCATTGCTGAGAATGTATTACGTATTAAATCTAAAAACGTTCTTCCTTTGCCCGTTCCTACATTATATATTCCGCTATCTTTTCTGTTATTCATTAAGAAACACATTACTTCCGACAGGTCTTTAACATACACAAAATCACGTATTTGACCACCATCAACATATTCAGATTTATGAGACTTGAAAAGTTTCATTTTCCCTGTTTCATTGATTTGGTTGAAAGCGTGAAATATAACGGAAGCCATACGACCTTTATGGTATTCGTTTGGTCCATATACGTTAAAATACTTCAATCCCGCCCAGAAATACGGTTTCTTTACTTGTTGTAATGCCCATATATCGAAGTCGTTTTTTGAGTGTCCATAGTCGTTTAAAGGTCTGAGCTTTGGAATTATTTCGTGGCTATCGTCATAGCCAAGTTCTCCTGCTCCGTACGTAGCAGCACTTGAGGCGTAAACAAGCGGTAATCCGTACTCTACACATTTAGTCCAAACTGTTTTGCTATAGTTGAAGTTTAGTTCATCATAAACAGATTTAGGGAATCCTACTGTTGCCGATTTTGCTCCAATATGAAAAACAAATTGGACCCAACGATGATTAGCATCAATCCAGTCGAAAAATCTATTTCTGTCAACTCGCGCACTTATCTGTTTTGATTCGATATTTTTATTCTTATCAGGATTTGAAAAATCGTCTACGACAACTATATCCTTAAACCCGTTTGAATTTAACTTGCTAACTAAATTACTACCGATAAAACCTGCCGCTCCAGTTACTACTATCATATATTTAATTTTTACAGCTATATTTTAAAAAAAAGCATGAACGAGATTTACAACCATTCATGCTCAAGCTATTTAAAGCAATTAGTTTTTAACTCGTACCGTTTATTTTATGTCTATATCCCATCACAACAACGTCATCAATTCTATCAATTCCTTCGTGCCAATCTAGTAAAGTTTGATCGAGAATTCTATGTTGTTCTTCCATAGGTTCTTTATGAATCTCGACTAATAGCTCTCTAAATCGTTTGCTCATAAATTTCCTTTTATCGGGACCTCCAAATTGATCAACGTATCCGTCTGAGAATGTATAAATAACATCTCCATCCTCAAGAATTATTTCTTGATTTTCAAATGGATCATTTTCTTTTACGTGAATACCTACCGGCATCTTATCTGGTTTATATACAATTGCTTCATTGTCTCTTATAAGAACTAGTGGGTTATTGGCTCCTGCAAATTGGCAAACATTTGTTTTGGGGTCAATAATGTAAAGCGCGATGTCCATACCATCTTTGTTTTCTCCTACTTTGCCTGTTTGGTGAAGAGAACGAATAATATTATCTCTTAAATGATCCAAAATTTCTCCTGCGTTAAGGGTTATATCCTGACCGATAATCTGGTTTAAAAATGATATTCCCATCATGCTCATAAATCCTCCTGGTACACCGTGACCTGTACAGTCTGCAACTGCACAATATTTTAGTCCTCTAATTTCCGCAACCCAATAAAAATCACCGCTAACTATATCTCGTGGCAAATATAGTATGAAGTAATCACCAAAAACGCGTGTAATAACTTCAGATGGTGGTAAAACAGCATTCTGAATTTTACTTGCGTAATTAATACTACTTTTTATATGTTCGTTTTGTTGGAAAATTTTCTCGCTTTGAGCCTCTATTTCTTCTTTTTGTGCTACAACTTCGGCAGTTCTTTCTGCAACGATTCTTTCCAATCGTTCTTTTTCAGCTATAAGCCTTCGAGTGTATATTTTAACAATTGCAATAACAACTAAAAGCAGTATTAAAACATAACCCAAATACGCGTATATTGTTCTATACCAAGGTGGTAGTATATTAAAAGAAAATTGAGCTACGTTACTTTCAACACCATAAACATTTCTTGCCTTTACGTAAAAAGTATAATATCCCTCGTTAAGGTTAGTAAAATCTTTTTTGTGCTCTGAACTCCAATTTGACCATTGATCTCTATACCCCTCAAGCTTATAGCTGTATTGTGTTTTTTCCGGCTGTAAGAACCACAATGCCGACCACTCAATATTCAAACTATTGTTGACATACTCAATCTGTGGAATGTTATGCTCCAACTGTTTATCAACGATTCTCAACTTACCATCTTCAGTTTGTTTGTAAAATGCTCCACCATATAACAGGCTGTCACCTGCAAAAACTTTTCTAAGTATTACATCGTATGATTTCTTTGACTTGCTTAAACGCGTGTAATCAAGGGTGTCATTGAGATTGTATACGTATAATGTTGTTGATGCTCCAATATACAACAACGAATCTTGAACATACAAAGCGTCAGCAGTTACGTTTGGAATAATCTTGAATGGATAGCCATTAGTAATCCACTCTCCATCTTTTTTGCTAATTATTTCAACAACCTTTTGTTCTTCAGATGCTTCTGCTATTGCATAACCATAAGGAGTTTTAACAATCCTGTGGATATGACGATCTTTTAACAATCCTCCAAAATCATTGGTTTGTACCATCAGGTCTTTCTCTTTATCATATTCGTACATTCCGTCATCGGCACCGAAGTAAACCTTATCGTCAAAATCAACTATCAACTGACCACAATATGAGGGTAATCCTCGTTCTGTTGAATAAAGATTCAGAGTATCACTTATATTGAACTCTTCAAACTTATACACTCCTTTTAAATAGCTTCCAATCCAAACATTTCCGTCATTATCTTCGCCTATACTTCTAAAGTCACCTCGTAAAACTTGATGATTAAAAGCTATATTGGTTGTAATCCAACTTCCATTAACATAATCCATCCATGTAAACCCGCCTTCAAGGGCAATATATACTCTGTTTGGTTGTTTTTTAGATTGAATTAATTTCTTTGTTATCAACGCTGGCATGTGTCTTTGTGTATCTTTGAAAATGCGTTTAGCTCTATATCCTTTCACTTCATACACTCCATCACGTCCTCCCGTTCCAGCCAAAAGAATGTTCTTTCCAGTTTTTGGGTCTTTAAAATCTAACAATGTCCACGTTAAAGCTGTAATATCATCTATCTGCCTGAATGTCAGCACTCCAAGTTCGTCAACTGTGCTTGCAAATAAACCAGACATTGTTGCCACATAAATCCGTCCCTCAAAATCAATGATATCTAGTATCATTCCGTTAAGTCCGTTTATTTCGTCAAACTTTTTTATCTGAGAACTAACATCAAGGTTTGCAATGCCATTGTTTAATGTGAGCCATAGTATTGGTTTGTCACTAAACTCCGACGATTCTTGAAAAAGAGATGTAACACTTTCGTCATTAAGCCCAAGCTCGGTGTTTAAGAGGCTTAGCACTTCGCCTTTTTTATTCACTTCGATATAACTACATTTGCCTCCAACAACGTAGCCGAATGCAAAATTACCGTTAGCCATTTTTATACCGCTATAAAACATGGCTTCTTTTTCGTTTATATAATTAACCAAATTACCTTTTAGTGTCCAGGGTTTAAAAACATTATTTTGGGGGTCAAATAAATAAAACTCGCTCCAGGCTGTTGCTATAAGCAAAGTGTCCTTATCATATTCTACTATTGCAAAAATGTTTTTTTCTCTAAGTATCTCGGAATTTGGTACAACTTCTATTGTATCGCCAACTAATTTATGTAATCCTTTTGTAAAGCTTCCAATATATATGTCGTCATCAGCAACAAAAGTCATAAAATTTCCGGTACTACGTGATCCTCCCATCTCAATTGCCGATACAGAATCGCCATCAAAGAACGCTAATTGCTGTCGTGTAGAAAATAGTATCTGGTTTTTGTAATTATATACTTTCCAGACATCTGCAATAAAGTTGTTTCTAACAATCGTATCTCTGAAATATGGTAACAATGATTCATAATAGAGTGTACCGTTTTTATCTGGTTTTAATCTTCCTATTTCTCCTATTGCTCCAACATAAACCATTCCGTCGTTTCCGACTGCAAGTGCTCTTATCATTGACGTGTTAGGTACGGGTATCTTTGTCCAGTTAGTTCCATCAAACTCCATGATACCCTCAGATGTTTTCCCTATGTAATAAACTCCTCTTTTATCCTGAACTACTGACCAGTTTTGCTCTTCACCTTCATACTCTTTAATAGTGTAGTTTTGAAGCTCAGACAGACCATACTTGTTAATTTGTCCATTAACAACGCTAGATAAAGCTACTGCAAGAACATATAAAAGTAGTAATATTTTCATATTATCAAGATTTGAAGATTCACAAAAATACAAAATTGTTTTTATATCTTAACTAAACAATGTTGCATTTAATACTTGATTTTACGCTTATTTTTTTAATAAATAGATTAAATCATAAAACACAAAGGCGGATAAAAGTCAATGCCTTTACCCGCCTTTAAGTTAATCATTAATATTTATAAACCTTTTGGTATAACAGGGAATTTGTCTTGTTTATAATGTCCTTTTACAAGTTTTTCACGACATGCATCAAACGCATCAAGTGTCTCTTTAACATCGTCTAAAGTATGCACTGCGGTTGGAATTAATCTCAATAAAATATCACCTTTAGGTATTACAGGATATATTACAACCGAACAAAATATTCCGTAATTTTCTCGTAAGTCCATTACCAAACTAGTCGCCTCGATAACGCCTCCATGCATATAAACTGGTGTTACCGGCGACTCTGTCACGCCAATATCAAATCCTCTCTCTTTTAAACCTGATTGTAGGGCATCTACTATTTTCCAAAGATTAGCTTTTAGCTCTGGTTTTGTTTGTAAGAGTTCTAATCGTTTTAAAGCTCCAATAACCATAGGCATTGGCAATGATTTTGCAAATGTCTGCGAGCGCATATTGTAGCGCAAATAATCAACTATGTCTTTTTCAGCAGCAATAAAAGCTCCTATGCCTGCCATTGATTTAGCGAATGTGGCAAAGTAGAGGTCAATTTCATCTTGCACTCCATAATGTTCACCAGCTCCTGCTCCTGTTTTACCCATTGTGCCGAAGCCATGCGCGTCATCAACGAGTAACCTGAATTTGAAATCTTTTTTCAAGGCGACAATTTCTTTCAAATTTCCCAAATCGCCAGCCATACCAAATACACCTTCGGTAATAACTAAAATTCCGCCATTGGTATTTTCAACTAATTTTGTTGCTCGTTCTAACTGTTTGCGAAGGCTACTCATGTCATTATGAGGAAAAACAAAACGTTTTCCGATATGAAGTCTCATACCATCGAGAATACAAGCGTGTGATTCGCTGTCATAAACTATCACGTCATTACGATCAACCATTGAGTCAATTATAGAAACCATGCCTTGATAGCCATAGTTCAAAAGAAAAGCATCCTCTTTTCCTACAAATTTTGCCAATTTGCGTTCAAGTTCTTCATGATATTTAGTTTGACCAGACATCATCCTCGCTCCCATGGGATAAGCCATGCCAAATTTTTCTGCTGCATCGGCATCGGCTTTGCGAACTTCGGGGTGATTTGCCAATCCTAAATAATTATTTAAACTCCAGGTTAATACCTCTTTTCCGTTAAAAATCATTCTTGGTTGAATGGGACCTTCTAACTTTGGAAATGCAAAATAGCCATGTCCTTGCTTTTGATATTGACCTATAGGTCCTCTGTCTGCTTTTACTTTTTCGAAAATATCCATCATAATTGTACCATTTTTATTTTTTGCGAAGATACCTCTTTTATTGCTGTATATAATACGCTTTTATACTTACTGATTGAGCTATAAATTGAAAG
Organism: Bacteroidales bacterium; assembly: GCA_012519055.1. Taxonomy (NCBI): domain Bacteria; kingdom Pseudomonadati; phylum Bacteroidota; class Bacteroidia; order Bacteroidales; species Bacteroidales bacterium. Next base: position 35,398 of record JAAYQU010000013.1, read on the forward strand.
TTTTAAAGTTAAATTGGTAGTTAGCAACCTCGTTCCTCTTTTATCTTTTTATAGTTTCAGTTCAAACTTATCATTATCGATAGATAAAAATCCGACTTCACGTAAGTATTGCTCACGTTGTCTATTTTTCCCTGCAATAATAATCTTAGAAAAACCTTTATCTTTAAAATATTGCTTATTTAACACAAAAAGATGTTGTCCTACTTTAGTATCACGATACTGTGGAACAACAAAATCCAGCTTTATGTTTAGCCATTGGTTTTCGTCTCTCTTTCCAAGTATTATGGCTGCAATATTCATATTCCTAAGTATGGCAATACACGTGTCTAATGCATTTGTTTCGAACTCAAAATCAGGATAATAGTGTTTTATCTCCTTCTTGTAATGCTTAACAAAGCTTTTTACATACTCACTATCGACAGGTAGTTGTATAATTTTGAGTTCTTTGTTTTGGTTTTTAAGTCTGTAAACTTGATAAATATTAATAATGACTATCAATCCATTTAAAAATCCAACCGGGTAGGAACCAATAATAAATCCATACACTGAGAATAAAAATGCTCCTACCAAATTTACAATTCTCAGCTTTACAAATGAACTCATCATCATACTGATAACCAGTATTACAGAAGCAGTGTATCCTATTAGTTCTATTAAGGTATTCGATTCCATATTATTTGTGTTTTTATGTTAATAAAAAAGGCAATTTTCTTTGGTACATTCTATATTTTCAGGAAAAAATGTACACTTTACACTATCGGGTAGTGGAAGCTTGATATCAAAATCGTCTGCTAAAAAATTCCTGATTTGCAGTATTCCAAAATATGTACTTCGTTTACAACACCTCGGACCTCCATACTTTGCTACATTAATTAACGTACTGGCTGTAGCACTATTTATGTATGAATAGTTTTGTATATCTAACTCATTAACTTCTAGTATAATACTAAAAAACAAACCTACCCCTATTGCTCCTCCACATACTCCATGTGTTGCGCAAATGCCATCATGTATTTTCAATGCACGGTTTTTTGCATCATCGAGCATCTCATTTTTTAATTCAGACTGTTTTTTATAGTTCAAATATACGCTTAGCATAACGGCTGGTACTATTAAATGATGTTCGGGTCCGTGTGTTTTTACAATATTTGAACTCATTATTTTGTTTGCTAACTCTATTGGGTTAATTCCATCATAATTCAAACACTCGCTAATAATCATGTCATAAACATCACGTCTTGAGCATTCATCACAAACAAAGTGTCCATTTGTGCAGACTGTGTTTGTTCTCACTTCTATACCGCAATGATAACATCTCTTTGTAACCAGCACTTTTTTATATATCAAAGGCTCGCTACAGATAACACAGTTACTATAAAGCATTAAATATTTCTTCGGAATTTGTGCCACTAACTATCAACAAAAACGAACTCAAATGGTAATTTTACTAAATTTTGATACAACATGCCGTCTGAGTAAAGATCTTCATCATAATATTGCCATACTACTTTTATCGACTTGCCTGCAGCATAAAATTCGGCTAGTTTCCTAAAAACAATTAGTATGTAACGACTTGAAGCTGAATTAAAATATTCTGTATTTATTATTAATCTCACAGGATGATCAATTGCTGGAAATACTTTTTCTATATATTCAAGAATGGGTTCAAAAAACGAATAGGGGTCTTCAGGAAACGAACGTCCTATAATCTCGTAGGTTTGTTTCCCCGGATCAAACACTACTCTAGGTGACGTATCAGTTTGTTCAATAATTAAACTTTCCATGACATTATTCTGATTTAGATTGCTTTTTTGATTTTGCAGCTATATATTCTATTACAACTATTGTTATTATGCCGAGTATCATTAATAGTACAGCCTGCCAAAGATGTGGATCTGTATTATTATATGTTCCATAAGTTTCAGGCATAACGTTTATAGTTTTTAGTGGTCGTGTTGCGCCATATTTGTCAATATATGTACTTACTACATTTTTCCAGGGCCATATTACGGCTAACGAACCTAATATAAAACCTGTCATCAAAGATATTGTTTGGTCTTTATATTTTTTAAATATCCAGCTAAGGAAATAACTGAAAGCTATAATTCCCAAAACAGCTCCAATAACTACTGGAATTAACACTGAAAAATCGAAGTTGCTGACAGAGTCTATCATAATAAGCTGATAGTTACCCATTAACAAAAGAACAAATGAACCACTCAATCCTGGTAAAATCATGGCACAAGCAGCAATTGCTCCAGCAAAGAAATTATAGGGTACTGTATTTGTCTCTTGTGCAGGGGTTAACATCGTAAATGCAAATGCAATAACAAAACCTATAATAAACACGGTTATAACGCTCCATGTCCATTTAGAGATAGTTTTGCCAACGTAATAAACTGACGCTAGTATAAGTCCGAAGAAATATGCCCATACCATTACTTCATAATTCTCAAACAGATATTGTAGTAGCTTGGCAAAAGTAATAATACTAATACCTATTCCTAAAAAAACTGATAGTAAGAAGTATAAGTCAATATGTTTTGCAAATTCTTTAAATTTCCCTGTAAAAAACAATTTTATAGCCGTAAAATTAAAGGACTTTAATGCATTTACCAGGCGTTCAAATATTCCTGTTATAAATGCTATAGTACCCCCACTAACTCCTGGGATTACGTTTGCAGCTCCCATTCCTATGCCTTTAATAAAGGCCAAAAAATATTCACGCATATAGGTTGTTTTTAGATGTTTTTAATTGCTATTTTGTCATATTCATAAAATGGTTTCCAGAGCTGTGTTCTGTACGAATCACGACTAAAGCGTTCACATTCGTCAATAGAGCTGATGTGTTTTGTTGTGTAAATCAACTCTTCCATAAGCTCAGGGGCACGTCTAACTCCCTCTCCTATATTTATTAAGACCACATCACCATTCTTGATATTATTGTGATATAGTGCTTCAAAAAATCCGCCTACTCCGATACACGAAGCCGGTCCTATACGCACGTGAGTTTCATAAGCTATTAATCGTGCAACATCAATGATATTTTTTTCTGAAAACTCTAAAATATCGCCATTAGACTTGTGTACTAAGTTTGCAATAATAGGATATGTACCCGGATTTCCTGTTGCAAGGGTTGGTACAGCAGTTACGGGATTCTCAATAATTGGATATTGTTGCAACCAACCTTGTGGAAACCCTTTTGATTTAGCTTCACGGTATCCAGCTGTCATTGGAGCGCATCGGTCTGGTTGAACCATAATAAAACGTGGCAAATCTCCTAATACACCCGTCTCTTTTAAATCGTGATATGCTTTATCAATTGCAATTGGTCCTGTGCCACCACTTAATGCCTGAACATATACTGTTGGCATCTTTTTCATCAGTCTTAACCATTCGAAAACCATTGTTTTCTTGGCTTCGACGCGCATTGGGTCAATATTCCCTCCTGAAATCAGAATTTTGTATTTTTCGTTAAATTGGGCTGCAACATTTTTAGCCATCGCATAATCGCCATTGACTCTATAAATACGTTGTGCATAGCTACTTACCTCTGCTTCATTAGCCACCAACGCATCTTGAGGAATAAATACAGATAATGATATGCCAGCTTTTGCAAAATAATGAGCATAGGCGTTTGCAATATTTCCAGTACTTGCAATACAGTACTCCTTAATTCCGTTTTCTTTTAACACGCTCGCTGCAACTGATGCTGCAACATCTTTAAATGTTCCTGTTCCGTTATTCAGGTCGTTTCTATAAGCAAAAACCTCGATATCGATCCCATACTGTTTTTTTGCATAATCTGCTAAAAACTTCCACTCTTCAACGGGAATGGCTCCCTCTTCTGATGTTACTATGTTCTCTTTGTTATTAAGTGGTAAGAAGTCAAAATAACGCCAAAAGTCATTCTGTTTATATGTTTTATCTTCTATAAGAGCCTTTACATTGCTAATATTCTGTTTGTATTCAGTGAATACAAATTTATGTTTACACTTAGGACACATTTGGTTGTGGCTAAACCACTCTTTAAAATCTTTAATAATGTAGTTACATTTAAGGCATCTGAAGTGAAACTTGTTTGTTGGTGTCATTTTATCTGTTTTTATTTAATGTTTTATGATCTGCATAAAATTTTCAAGGTTCTTTATTTTGGGGTAAAATATAAAAAAATCTTCAAACGGTGCTTTTTTTGTTATTGCTATACGTAGCTCTTGTTCTGCTTCGTTAATTCGGTTTAGCTCTATCAAACAGGCAGTTTTAAACAAAATATATTCAGGTTTACCAGGATTCTTTTCTATTATTTTACAAATAACCTTGTAGGCTTTATCTATTCCCAGGAAATTGTAAGTGGTTTTAAAATAACAGTCCCATGCTTCATCATTTTTCGGATTACATAATGCTGCTTTCTCAAATGAACGAGCGGCACCAGAATAACGCCTAAGTTCTAACTGAACGTATCCTAAATAGAGCCATGCGTATTCTAAATCTTGATTCTTGTCAAGAGTTTTTTTAAGATATTTATAACTCTCCTTGTAATCCTTAAGTTTATAATAGGTTTTCCCTAATCCAAGCCAAGTCAAATATGGGTCAGAATTTGGGTCATAAGTCATTGATTTTTTGAAATTCTCAATTGCTCTGTCATATTCGCCCATTTCATAATAGCAACAGCCGTTATTATAATAGATATATTCGTCTTCAAAAAAATCGTCAGTGTACAGCTTATTTACCTCAAGCGATTTTTTATACTCTTTTTGTAAAAAATATAAGTTCGACAATCCGTAAAATGCAAAATAGTTACCTGGTTCTATTGCAAGCGCATTTTCGTAGGCATCAATAGCTTCGGGAATTTGGTTTAAAGATTGGGAAACATCCCCTTTAAGTTGCCAAAACAGAAAATCTAACGGGTCAATATCCAGTCCCAAATCAATCATCCATAGTGCTGACTCATATTCATCTACTTCATAATAAAGACTAGCCAGCTCAAAAATCACATCTAAGTTTTCTGTATCTATATCATACAGACGATTTAAATACTCTATTGATTGTTGTAACTCTTTCTCTTCACCATAAAAGCGCGCTATAAATAGCAAAGTATCTTTTAAATCATCGCCGGTGGATTTGGATATTGCTCTCTCGAAAAACATTTTAGCCCTTTGATCTTGTCGGCATTTATGATAATAGAAGCCCCAAGTCAAAATCAAGTCAATAGAGTCTTCATTGAGCGTTTGAGCAAACTTTAGGATTTTGAATGCTTTATTTAATTCATTTTTCTTTATGTGTACTTCTGCCTTCAATGTTATTATATCGACAGATAGTGGATGGAATTTTATTGCAATATCAACAGCTTTCTCTGCCGCATCAACCTTGTTTAAGCTTAAATAAGTGTCGATTATATCAATAAAGTCGTCAATATCAAAATACTCCTCCTTGTTTGATTTTAACATTTTTTCAAACCTAAACACGAGATTGATAGCTTTATCTTCCCAAAACCCAGGATCAAAATCCATAGCGTGATAAATTAATTTACAAATATAATGCTTTTAACTAATTGTTAACATATAAATAACATACAAACAAAAATAGTCTCACATTTATAGCATAACTAAAAAGTTGTATAAAACACCTGTGCTGTAATATGATGTCGTTAAATGTTAAATAACTCCTTTGTCACAAAAATGTTAAATAATTTTTATATATGATTGATGAGATTGTTCTTTAAAAATGCGTTTACAGCTTCGAAAAAATCATCAGGCTTTTCGGCATGTAGCCAATGTCCTGCACCCTCAATTGTGACAATTTTTGCTAACGGAAAATACCTACGGATAGCATCTTCTCCTTCGAATGTCACAAAACCACTGTTTGAGCCTTTCAGTATTAAAACTGGGAATAACGTCGCAGGCTCAAGGTTTTTTGAATCAAATCCGGATACGATATTTATCAAGGAACTTTGCAGAGTTTTAAGATTTAAACGCCATTTGTAGCCTTCTTCAGTTTTGATCAGATTTTTAAGCAAAAAACGTGTTGTGCGAATATCTCCAACACTCCTATTTAATAAAACTTCCGCTTCTGTTCGATTTTTAATTTTGTCAACCTCTAATTTTAACATCGCTTTTATAATATCCGAATGATTATATATCCGTTTATCATACATTTTACTCTGATAATTTACAGGAGCAATATCAACGATAATAAGAGACAATATTTTTCCAGGATTTTGCAAGGCAAATAACATTGCTGCCTTCCCTCCCATTGAATGACCCATTAATATTGCCTTTTCAATGTTGTGGTTTTTTAGAAAGAGTGATATGTCTGAACATATATCTTCGTATGTATGTGTTTCGGAATGAGACGATAAACCGTGGTTTCTTACATCAACCAAATATACTTTGTATCGGTTTTGCATTCTTTTAGCAAAGGGCAACCAATTATCAGACATTCCATACAAGCCATGTATAACGACGATAGGTTTCCCTTGACCAAAAACTTTATAAGCCATCTCAATCATAAAATCTTATATAGATAGTTGTTTCAAGTACATTTGAATGGTATTTTCCAAACCATAGTAGAGCGCGTCTGATATAAGCGCATGCCCGATTGAAACCTCTGAAACACCTTCTACGTTTTGTACAAAATATTTTAGGTTTTCAAGATTCAAATCATGACCGGCATTTACTTCCAGCCCTTCATTTAGAGCAATTTGGGCGGCCTCAGCAAATAGCAACACCGCTTTTTCTCTATTAGTTGGATATAACGCAGCATACGGTTCTGTATATAGTTCAATACGATCGGTTCCTGTTTTTTTTGCACCGACAATGTTTTTCTTATTGGTATCAACGAAAATACTCGTACGTATTCCGCTCGATTTTAACTCTTTAATCACTTCTTGCAAAAAAATTAAATTTTTCACAGTGTCCCACCCTGCATTGGAAGTTATAGCGTCGGGTGGATCTGGCACCAGCGTTACCTGATTTGGTTTAACCTCTTTTACTAACGACAAAAACTCCGCAGATGGATATCCCTCGATATTAAATTCTGTTGTAATAATGGGTTTTATATCACGTACATCGCTGTACCTAATATGTCGCCCATCAGGTCGAGGATGCACAGTAATCCCCTGTGCCCCAAACTTTTGACAATTAATAGCAGCTTCTAATACATTAGGAATATCACCTCCTCGAGCATTACGAATTGTAGCAATTTTATTGATATTTACACTTAATCTTGTCATATTACGTTTAAGTTTATTATGGATTTGTTATTTTTGTAGAGTACATTTGCATTTATAATAAATTTTCAGATTGCAAATTTAATCTTTTATCGATTTAATCGAAACTATGTTAGCACATGAAATGATGTCTGATGTTGTTCCATCACTAAAACCAAGTGATAGCGCAAATCGTTCACTCAACTGGATGAACGTTTTTAAGCTTTCTCATTTGCCTGTTGTAAATGAAGGAGTGTTTCTTGGACTACTTTCCGATGAAATTATATACGACACAGGAATTTATGAAGAACCCATCGAAAAAATCAGCGATCGTTTTACAAACATTTCAGTATCAAAATACACTCATGTTTTTGAAATAATAGATATTTGTAGCAAATACTCACTAACTGCCATTCCAGTTGTTGGTGATGACAATGAATATTTAGGTATTATTGTTTTATCTAAGCTTATTGAAAATATTTCTAAAATAATAAACGCACATGTTAGTGGTGGAATAATTGTTGTTGAAGTTCATGTTAACGACTATTCTCTAAGTCAAATAGCTCAGATAGTTGAGGGGAATGATGCTAAAATACTTTCAATGTATGTTGTTTCGCAACCTGATTCTATGCGACTTTCAATTACAATAAAACTAAACACTTCAGAACTTACCTCAATTATCAGAACTTTTGAAAGATACGAGTATGACATTAAGGCAACGTTTGAAGAAAAAGACACAATGAAAGAGATAATAAAAGAACGTTATAACTCCTTGATGAGTTACTTGAACATTTAATCTTGGCTTGGCCTAAATAGCTTTGAACCAATGTGCTATAAGACAATCTCCCGAGTAATTACTCTATTATTATTGTTTTTATCGTTTTTTAGTAAAGCACAAATTATTGAAGATGTTGTAATCGACAATAATGAAGTTACAGAAAATTGGATAATAACACGCGAGCTACTTGTAAACAAAGGCGACACCATAAACAGTAACCTTTTTGAAAAGCTCAAGCGTAGCGAAGAAAATCTTTACAACACAAGTTTATTTAACGAAATAAGGGTGGTTGATACCGTTATCAATAATCAAAACGTAATTTATGTTTATGTTGCCGAAAGGTGGTACTTTTGGCCCTATCCTATATTAGAACACGCCGACCGCAATTTAGCTACCTTCATACACTCCAAAGAGTGGGATCGTATTAATTACGGTATTATGATTATGAAGCACAATTTCAGAGGACGAAAAGAGGATTTGGGCTTCAAATGTCGATTGGGATTTCGACAACAATTCGGTCTAAACTATTATATCCCGATGATTAACAAAAACAATCAGAAACTTGGATTGTATTTTGACTTATCGATGTTTCGTCAAAAATCATTTTTATACGATATAGATAGCTTACGATATAAATTCCACGATTTTGAAAACTACGGATACAGGGAGAGTCGTTTTATTGGAGGATTGATATATAGACCTGAACACAATATTACACACTCGGTTCTCGGTACATTTAATCGTTTTAGCATTAATGACACTATCACTCAAGTAAGCCTACCTCTTTACGGCAATAAAACAAAGACAAACAACTGGTTTTATGTTGATTATAATTTCGTATACTCAACTCTGAATTACATATATTACCCAACCTCTGGACAAAAACTACAAATATCATTGGCAGCCGGAACTGATTTTGATGTAAACAGTTGGAAAAATATATTAACAAACTATCAATTGCATATCCCGTTTGATTACAATTTAACCTATTCATCATCTTATTTTGGAGAGACGTTTTTCGACAAATTACCTCCTGTAGGGCTAAGAAAAAACATTGGAGACAACTACTATTTCAGAGGCTATGAAGACAATATTTGGAAAGCACACAGTGTTATAGGCAGTCGTCAACAGTTATCGTGGAACTTTTTTAAAAAACGCGGTTATCAAATCCAATACATAGCATCCAACAAATTTAATAAACCTTTTTTATCTGTTTATGCCACAATGTTTTCCGACTTTGGATATATATACAAAATAAAACCTGATAACAATAATATGATCTTATGGTCGTTAGGTTCAGGTATCGATTTTGTGTCATATTATGACGTTATTGTCCGATTTGAATTTGCATTAAATATGAATATAAACTGTTCGTTTAATATCCATTTAGGCACTACGTTTTAAAATTTTATATATTTTTGGCACAATAAAGAATATTGTAAATGCTAGCCATATTTGGGAAATCATTACCTGACAGTTTCTTACCGCAAGTTGATACAATTTCAGCATTGTTAAAAAAAAGCGGAACCCCTTTCTGTTGTTTTAAAACTTTACATGACAAGCTGTTAACAAAAGGCATAGAGATGCACTGTCAGACCTATAGCTCATCAGAAGATCTTCCTTCTGATACCATCCTAATACTATGTCTTGGCGGTGACGGAACTATGTTAGAAACTCTGACAATAGTTAAAGAACGTCAAATTCCAATTGTGGGAGTTAATACAGGTAAACTTGGATTTTTATCGGAAATTTTTCCACATGAAATTAGCAAATCAATTGACAATTTACTAAAGGGAAATTACATAATTCAACCACGGACACTAATTGAGGTCCTGTCAGACGATATATATATACCTACGTATAATTTCGCACTAAACGACTTTACGTTAAGAAAAAATGACCAATCAACACTCGTTCAGATATCTGTGTCTGTTGACGGCTATTTTTTGAATACATACTGGGCTGACGGTCTTATAATTAGCACTGCTACAGGCTCTACAGCATACTCTATGAGTGTTGGAGGTCCAATATTGGTACCAGAAAGCAAAAGCTTGATATTAAGCCCGATAGCCTCACACAACTTAACAGTTCGCCCACTAGTAATAGAAAAAAACTCTTTGATAGAAATATTCATCGAAGGTAGAAATAATCTTCATGTTGCAACACTTGACAATCGTAACATACAAGTACCAACACGTACAAAATTCAAGGTTCGTGCGGCAGACTTTACACTTGACATAGCTCAATTACCAGATCATCATTTTTTTCATACATTAAGGAACAAATTAATGTGGGGCATTGATAAAAGAAATTAAGCATTTACTCAAAAAACATATAACTTAAATCAATAATAATTGTGAATATTTATATTTGAATTTGATTGTGTATAAAAATATGTCTATTTTTACACCTTATTTATTATTTCGAAATGTTTTGGTATTTTTCGTGAACAATACATATTGAAGTATCGTGCTCATTTTATTTAGTGCAAAAGATGTTAACATTACTACAAAGGAAAAAGATGAATAAAATAATTCTCTTGATAGGAATAACTCTAATATCCTCCACAATAACTTTTGGACAACGCAATGCATGGCAACGTCAAAGATATGATGTTTTTGCCGGTATTGGAGGAACAAACTTCATGGGAGACTTAGGAGGTGGAAAAGCCACTCACTGGCTAACTGACTTGGACATATCAGCCACACGACCGTTGATAGTTGTTGGCGGTAGATATAAAATATTAGAACCTTTAGCAGCAGGAGCCTCACTCTCATTTGGCTACTTAAGAGGAGACGACAAGTGGTCAAAGAATGAATTCAGAAATCGAAGGAATTTAAATTTTCGCTCCCCAATTATTGAATTCTCAACTTATGCGGAATACCATTTCTTAAAAGAAAAGTTTGGGCGCAGAGCACCCAGACGTAGAGCCAAGTTTTTCAGTTGGCAAACTATCAAATCACTACCTATAAATGCATATGTTTTTGCTGGTGTAGGGCTTTTTTGGTTTAATCCACAGGGGAAAGCCTACGATGGGAAATGGTACAACCTTAGATCAATTGGAACAGAAGGACAATACGTAATTCCTACAAGAAAACCATACAAAAGAGTACAATTTGCGATACCATTTGGCGTAGGAGCACGTTATGCAATAAACAGAAAATTCTCTATCGGTTTAGAGTACGGAGGGCGCTTCACTTTTACAGACTATATAGATGATGTTAGTCGTAACTACGTTAGCACAGAGTTTTTTACTGATCCAATTGCCCAATATCTAGTAAACCCGGGATTACCTGATGCAAATGGCAATCCCTACTCAGTCGGTCCCAATGATAAGCGTGGAAATTCTCTTGATGATGATTACTATATGTTTACCGTTATCACTCTATCATATAAAATGAGAACCGGTCGTAGAGGATTACCCAAGTTCTAAAATATTTTGGCTTTATTTTTGAAAAATTGACTAAAAACGTACAATAGTATGCAATTAATTAAAATAAGAAGAATTCTATTTCTAACTACATTGATTGTAGTATTACTGTGCAGTTATTCATCAGCCCAAGTATATAACTGGAAAAGACTTAAATATGAGGGGTATATAGGTCTAGGTGCAACCAATTTCATTGGAGATGCAGGCGCAAAAGAAGACTTGGTTTTCAGAAATGTTTGGGTTAACCCTCAAGCTATTAGGTATGTTATGCAGGTAGGAGGCAGAATGGCACTAGATCCCAGACAAAAAATTAGGGTAAACCTGGCAGTTGGAATGTTATATAATGATGATAGGTACGGTGATTGGCCAGAAAGGTTTCTACAATTTAGAAGCCCCATAATAGAGTTGTCTGGAATGTACGAATATTTTATTATACGTGAGCACAAAAAAAGAACTCGCTATAAATGGCTTAATTTGCCAAAAAAAATTCGTAATAAAATTCCAGGCACATATTTATTTGGTGGTGTAGCTGCTATTTTCTTTAACCCACAAGCATACACAAATGGCAAGTGGCACAATTTACATCCATTGCATACGGAAGGACAAGGATTACCTGGATACAATAAACATTATAGTCGAATATCGGTAGCTTTTCCTGTAGGTATTGGAATGAAATTTAAATTAACTCCATACAGATCTATTGGTATTGAGGCAGGATGGAGATTTGCCATGACTGACTATATTGATGATATTGGAGCCGGTCGTTATCCCTCAACGCAAACCATGTTAGATAATTTTGGAGAAACTGCTGCCATATTATCATACAGAGGGCACGGACGTACAAACAGCTACGATATTAATTACAAAGGAGGAGAACGACGCGGTGGTCCTTGGTTTGACCAATATCAATTTATATTAATTAATTACAGTGCTGTTTTAAAAACAAACCGAAAAGGTCGTCCAAGACTAGATTTTTATTAACCTCCACACTAATTGAGAGATGGTTTCGTTTAAATCAAAAAGATTTTTTTGATGATTAGAAAAGTATTAGCCTTGTGCTTTTTTATGAGCATAACAAGTTGGTCAGTAGCGATAAAAGGTATCGAAATTGGTGGAATGTTAGGTGGTTCAACATACTTTGGTGAATTAAATACTGTTAATCCCATACATAGAATCAGGCCCGGATTGCAAGTTTTTGGGCGATATAACTTCCATAGACAGTTGGCTTTACGTAGTAATATTAGTTTTGCTATGCTGTCAGGTAAAGATGCTTTATCAAAATATCAGTATCAACTACAGCGCGATATGGTCTTTTCTTCATCTGTAATTTCATTAACATCAAACTTAGAGTTAAACTTTTTACCATACAAGTTTGACAGCAATTATTCAGTGTTCTCACCTTATTTATCTATAGGAATTGGAGCAACTTTAGTTAATATGCAGTTTGATGATCGTTTCTTTAATAATTTCATGACACCATTTGGTATAGGCGTTAAATTAAATCTGTCCTACAGATGGAATGCGGGAGTTGAATATATTTTCAACTACACATTTAGAGACGATTTAGACAGAATAACATCGCACCAGTTTGGTGTTGCAGATTACTTTCCTTTTAAACAACGCTCAAACTCCAGAAATAATGACTCATATTCTTTTTTCGGTTTTTATTTGGCATATAAACTCAAAAGTTCAGTAGATTGCCCAGCCTTTTCAATGTCACACAATATAATGAACTAAAAATGTCGGTAAAAGAACAGATACTTAATGATGAAATCCCTAACCATATTGCCGTAATAATGGACGGAAATGGTAGATGGGCAAAGAAAAAAGGGAACTCGCGAATTTTTGGTCATAAAAACGCCATTAACGCGGTTCGTGAGGTTGTTGAAGGTTCAGGTGAAATACAGGTTAAATATCTGACTCTGTACACGTTTTCAACAGAGAATTGGAATAGACCAAAAGAGGAAGTAGCAGCGTTGATGTCACTTCTTGTACAAGCAATACATAATGAAGTTGACAATTTGCACAAAAACAACGTAAGATTAAAAGTAATTGGCGATATGAAAAGTCTGCCATCTGATGTTATAAATAATTTAAAACACGCAATAACAAAAACTGAGAATAATAGCGGACTAACTCTTATTTTAGCTTTAAGCTACTCATCACATTGGGAAATTAATAAAGCCATTAAAAATATAGTGGATGATATTGTTAACAAAAAAATCGCACCGGAATCAATAAATGAGACTCTTTTCCGTTCATACTTAGAAACAAAAGATATTCCTGACCCCGAGCTACTAATAAGAACATCGGGAGAGTTAAGAATTTCAAATTTTTTATTATATCAACTAGCATACACAGAGTTATATTTTACAGATAAACTTTGGCCCGACTTTAAAAAAGAAGATCTTTTCCGTGCCATTTTAGATTATCAAAAACGTGAAAGAAGGTTTGGAAAAACTAGCGAACAATTGACGTAAAACTGAATTAAAAATGCAAAAAATATTTTTTACTATAGCCTTTGTGGCACTTTTTTGTTTTAACAACTACTCTCAAGTCATAATTGGCAATGAATTAGACAATATAGACTATTCCAAACCTGTTGAATATGAAATAGGGGGAATTATAGTAAATGGGGTGAAATATTTAGACCACTCTGTTTTAATTGCCCTTTCTGGACTTCAAGTTGGCAACACAATAAAGGTTCCAGGAGACAAAATCTCAAAAGCTATTGAAAGATTGTGGAAACAAGGACTTTTTTCAGATGTAAAAATAGTTGCCACTAAAATTATTGGGAATAAAATATTTTTAGAAATACAGCTAGTTGAGAGACCAAGACTTGCATCATTTTCATTTAAAGGAGTAAAAAAAGGCGAAGCTGATGAAATTCGCGAAAAAATAAGACTTTTAAGAGGAACACAAGTTACCGACAACACTCTAAGCCGTTCAAAAGGCGTAATAAAGAATTACTACATTAACAAAGGATACTATAATGTTGATATTAATATTACACAAACACCTGATACAGTATTAATTAATCATATTAATCTACTATTTGATATAAAAAAGCACGACAAAGTAAAAATAGAATCTATTACATTCGAGGGAAATACTGTATTTAAAGAAGGTAAGCTTCGTCGAGCAATGAAAGAAACCAAAAAAAAGCGTTGGTATGGAATGTTTAAACCCTCTAAGTATATAAAAAATCTCTACAATGAAGATAAAAAGAAAATAATTGACAAATACAACGAAAAGGGTTATAGAGATGCCAGAATTGTTTCGGACACAGTATATGCTTCAGGAGAAAATCTTTTAAAGATTAACATTAAGATTGAAGAGGGAAGACAGTTTTTCATAAGAGATATTTCGTGGGTTGGAAACTCTAAATACACATCAGATTATTTATCTCAAGTATTTGGTATCAAAAAAGGCGACATTTTTGATCAAAAGGTAATGGACGAACGCATGTACCAGGCTCAGGATGCAATAAGCTCACTCTACTACGATGACGGATATCTTTTCTTTAACGTAACACCAGTTGAAACAATGGTTCAGAATGACTCCATTGATTTTGAAATGAGGATCTACGAGGGTAAACAAGCCCATATCAACCGAATACTAATATCTGGAAATACTAAAACAAACGATCACGTTATTCGAAGAGAGATAAAAACAAGACCAGGTGATCTGTTCAGTAGAACCAATATAATTCGTTCTCAACGAGAACTTGCTCAACTCGGCTACTTTGACGTTGAAAAGCTTGATATTAAAACAGTTCCACATCCATACGACGGAACCGTTGATCTTGAATATGTACTTGAAGAGAGGCCTTCTGATCAAATTGAGCTTTCCGGAGGTTGGGGAGCAAAAATGTTTGTCGGTTCTCTTCGCCTTACACTGACAAACTTAGCAGTTAAGGACTTTTTCAAAAAGGAAGCATGGCGACCATTTCCCACAGGTGATGGACAACGTCTTTCGATAGCTGCATTTACCAACGGGAGATATTACCAGGCTTACAGTATTACGTTTATTGAACCCTGGTTAGGGGGAATAAGAAACAATAGCCTTTCAGTATCTTTATATCACTCAATATTTTCTAGCGGAGAGCATCTTTTAGATATATCTAAGTATATGAAAGTTACTGGAGCAAGTGTTGGTCTTTCACGACAATTAGAGTGGCCAGACGACTATTTTAATATTTCTAATTCATTAAATTATGAAAGGTACAATTTAAAAGATTATGGGGGTGGTCATTTTTTCTTTAGCACAGGAAAGTCAAACAACTTTAGTTTTACCACTATATTCTCAAGGAATTCAATAGATGCCCCGATTTACCCCCGTAGAGGCGCACTACTATCAGTTTCATTACAAATAACTCCACCATATTCCCTTTTTAAGCCAAACAAATGGTGGGTACAACCTGCTGTTGACACTGCAGGTCACACTATGGCAGAGATAGCAAATTTAGAAGCAGATAGAGAGCTAAAAGAGAATAGTCTTAGATATAATTGGATTGAATATCATAAATGGAAGTTTAAAGCGTCAAGCTTCAATACTATTGTTGGAGATTTAGTTCTAAATTCAAAGTTAGAGTTTGGTTATATCGGACACTATAACAAAGACTTAGGTCCATCTCCTTTTGAGCAGTTCCAGTTAGGTGGAGATGGATTAAGTGGTTACGATTTTTATGGTTCAGAACTTATTGGCTTAAGAGGATACGATAATGGACCTAGAAACACAGGTTCACTTACTCCTCTTAAAGGAGGAAATTTATATGAAAAAATAACGTTCGAGTTGCGCTATCCTTTATCATTAAATCCTAATGCAACGTTCTACGTTCTTGGTTTTGCCGAAGCAGGTAACGCTTGGTATGATATAAAAGACTTTACCCCATTTGAACTTAAACGTTCAGCAGGAGTTGGATTACGTGTTTTTATGGCAATGTTCGGTATGATAGGAATCGACTGGGGATATGGATTTGATGAAATTCCAAATAGACCTGGCGCAAACAAATCTCACTTCGCATTCTCGATTGGACAACAATTCTAAAAATATATGAACATGTCGCTAAAAAAGATTTTTATAACAGTACTTGTTGCATTAACAGCACAAACTTTGATAGGACAAAGATTTGCGTATGTAGACACAAGATATATACTCAATAATATCCCCGCATATGAATCAGCGCAAGAACAGTTGAAAATAATTATGGATGAATGGCAGGAAGAAATAAGTGCAGTTAATGATGAAGCGAACAGACTAATAAAGCTTTATGAAGTAGAAAAAATACTATTAAGTGAAGATCTCAAAAAAAAGCGTGAAGAAGAAATTGATGATAAACAGAAAGAGGCAAAAAGACTTCAAGATAAGTATTTTGGTAAAAACGGAAGCTTTTTCCAAAAAAGACAGGAATTAATTAAACCGATACAGGATCAGGTGTTTAATGCAATAAAAGATGTTGGTACTGAGGGCAATTTTGCTATTGTTATTGATATTGCAAGTGGGTTAGGTGTTGTTTACAATGACCCCAAATATGACAAAAGTGAAGAGGTTCTTCAAAAATTAGGATATCGTTAACAACACTTTTCTAGGAATTAGAATTATTACTTATTCTTTATTCTTATATTTGTATGGTAATATTTAAAAATTGAAAATAATAAAACGAACAATAATGAAAAAAGCAATCTTTACATTTGGGCTTCTTCTATTTTTAGGAGCCGGCGTTAACGCACAGTCGATAAAAATTGGTCATGTTGATTCACATGCAGTAATTCAAGCCATGCCAGAGCTAGCACAAGCTCAAGAAACTCTTCAGGCACACGCTAAAGAACTCGAAGATGCAATGGCAGAAATGCAACGTGAGTTTCAAACTAAATATCAAGATTATCAGGCAAAATATGAAACTTTAAGTGCAGTTTTAAAACAATCACGTGAAGAAGAATTACAAGACATTCAAAAGCGCGTTGAACAATTCCGTATAACAGCACAACAAGAGCTTCAAAACAAAGAACTTGAACTTCAAGAACCAATAATAACGAAAGTGCAAAAAGCTATAGAAGACGTTGGTAAAGAAAACAACTTTACATATATACTTGATGGAACCCCAGGACAGGGTATTTTGTACAAATCACCGTCATCGGTTGATGTAACAGCATTGGTTAAGAAAAAACTAGGTATTCAGTAAACAATACTAAACTAAAGCCTCCTGTCAAATAGTTAAACTTTGGTAGGAGGTTTTTTTATATTATTAATTGGCAAACATGACCAATAACCCTATTGGAGTTATAGATAGTGGCGTTGGTGGATTAAGCGTTCTTAAACACCTTCTTGCGGACATGCAACGAGAGTCATTTGTCTATTTTGCCGATAACTCTTTCTGCCCGTATGGACAAAAGGAGTTTGAAGAAATTCGTCAACGATTAAAAAAAATTGTTGACTTCCTTATTAATACATACAATGTAAAAACAGTAGTTGTCGCTTGCAACACAGCTACAGCTGCGTCAATTGACTTTTTAAGAGAGAGCTACTCCATACCTTTTGTAGGAATGGAGCCCGCAATAAAACCGGCAGCTTTATCTACAAAAAGCAAAGTTATTGGAGTTTTAGCAACAGAAGGAACTTTCAATGGAAGGCTATTTAAACAAACCTATGAAAAATTTACTTCTGGCGTTAAAGTCAATATTCAAGCAGGAAATGGATTAGTTGAATTGATAGAAAAAGGAGAAATAGAAGGTAATGAAATAGAAAAACTTCTGGTTAAATATATCTCTCCTATGATAAGTGAAAATGCCGATTTGATAGTTCTTGGCTGTACACATTTCCCGTTTTTACAGAAAACAATAAACAAGCTTTTCCCACAAATAGAACTTATTGACCCCGCTCCCGCTGTATCAAAACAGACTCTCAATATATTATCGAAATACGATATCTTAGGAAACACAAATCAAAAAGAGACCATATTTTTGACTACAGGAAGCGTATCTCAGTTTGATTCATTTCTAAGCAAACAGATGAATATTAATGTGAAAAGCAAACACATCACAATATAAGTTTGCTGCATTCCAAAAAGAATAAAAACTCATCAAAAAAAACCTCTCAAACGTTTGTTTGAGAGGTTTTTAGTTGTTATCTAATAATATATTCTAACGTATTGCTGCTTGAGCCGCTGTCAACCGAGCAATAGGCACTCTAAATGGGCTGCATGAAACGTAATTCATGCCTACTCGATGGAAGAATTCTATCGAGCTTGGATCGCCACCATGTTCTCCACATATACCAACTTTTAAATCGGGTCGAGCACTACGACCTCTTTTAATACCCAAGTCAACTAATTGTCCAACTCCTTCTTGATCAAGCTGTTGGAACGGGTCGTTTTTCAACATTCCTTTTTCTATATAAATAGGTAAGAATTTGCTTGCATCGTCACGTGAATAACCAAATGTCATTTGTGTTAAATCATTAGTTCCGAACGAGAAGAACTCTGCTTCTTTTGCAATCAAATCAGCGGTTAATGTAGCACGAGGTATTTCTATCATGGTGCCAACCAAATAATCGACCTTCACCTTTTTCTCAGCAAAGACCTCCTCAGCAACTTTGCGAATTATTTGTTCCTGATGTTTAAACTCTTTAACAGAACCAATCAACGGAATCATTATCTCAGGCATTGGGTTTTTTCCTTTTTGTTTTAAGTTACAAGCAGCCTCTATTACAGCACGTGCCTGCATCTCGGTAATCTCAGGATAAGTAATACCCAAACGACAACCACGATGACCTAACATTGGATTAAACTCGTGTAAAGATTCAACTTTTTCTTTAACTTCTTTTACCGATATTCCAAGTTCTTTTGCCATTGCAGCTTGCGAAGTTTCATCGTTTGGAGTAAACTCGTGCAATGGTGGATCAAGCAAGCGAATTGTTACGCCATATCCATCCATAGCTTCCAAAATACCTTCAAAGTCTTTGCGTTGCATAGGAAGCAGTTTAGCTAAAGCTTTACGACGCCCCTTCTCATCAGAAGCCAAAATCATTTCGCGCATTAGCATGATTCTGTCACCTTCGAAGAACATATGTTCTGTACGGCACAAACCAATACCTTTAGCACCAAATTCGCGTGCAACTTTTGCATCACCCGGAGTATCAGCATTGGTTCTTACGCTCATTCTTGCGTAACGATTTGACATATCCATTATACGACCAAAATCGCCATCAAGTGAAGGAGTTATTGTAGCGACTTTACCTTCGTAAACCTCTCCAGTTGAGCCGTTTAATGAAATCCAATCGCCCTCTTTATATACTTTCGAGCCTATTTTAAACTCTCTTGCTTGGTAATCAATATGTACGTCACCTGCACCAGAAACGCAACATTTACCCATTCCACGTGCAACAACTGCTGCGTGTGATGTCATTCCTCCACGAGCAGTTAAAAAGCCTTCTGAAACGTGCATTCCGCTAAGGTCTTCGGGTGATGTCTCTGTACGTACAAGTATTACTTTTTCGCCTCTTTTTTTCCACTCTTCTGCTTCGTCAGCAAAGAATACAACGCGACCTGAGGCTGCGCCTGGAGATGCAGGTAACCCCTTAGTCAATACTTTTGCTTTTGCTATGGCTGCTGTATCAAATACTGGGTGTAGGAGTTCATCAAGTTTTACCGGTTCCAAACGTAATAGAGCCTCTTTTTCAGTTATATAGCCCTGATCGAGCATATCGCAAGCAATTTTAACCATAGCTGCGCCAGTACGTTTACCGCTTCTTGTTTGTAACATCCAAAGTTTACCGTCTTGAATTGTAAACTCAAGGTCTTGCATATCTTTGTAATGGTCTTCTAACTTTTGCTGCACTGTGTCGAGTGTGGCATAAACTTCGGGCATAACTTCTTCTAATGAAGGAAATTCAGCTTTACGTTTCTCTTCTGAAACACCCATTCCCTCGGCCCAACGGCGTGATCCTTCTAAAGTAATTTGCTGTGGTGTTCGAATTCCTGCGACAACATCTTCGCCTTGTGCGTCAAGTAGATATTCACCGTTAAAAATGTCTTCGCCAGTAGATGAACTACGAGTAAATGCAACTCCAGTACCCGAAGTTTTTCCCATATTTCCGTAAACCATTGCTTGAACATTAACAGCTGTTCCCCATTCCTCTGGGATTTGGTGCATCATACGATAGTATTTTGCGCGTTCAGTGTTCCACGAATCAAATACAGCACAAATTCCTCCCCAAAGTTGCTCCCATGGATCTGTTGGAAAATCACGACCTGCATGTTTTTTAACAACTGCTTTAAATTTATCTACTAAAACTTTTAGGTCGTTGCCAGTAAATTCGGTATCTAACTTATATCCTTTTTCTTTTTTTAATTTGTCTATTTCCACTTCAAACGGGTCATGATGACCTTTTTCAGCTTGAACACCCATAACAACATCACCGTACATTTGTATAAAACGACGATATGAATCGTAGGCAAAACGTTCGTTGTTTGATTTTTCGGCTAATATTTTTACTGTTTTATCATTTAAACCGAGGTTTAATACGGTGTTCATCATACCGGGCATAGAAACACGGGCACCCGAACGAACAGAAAGCAACAACGGGAAACCATCTCCGGCTGCATTAAATTTTGCTTTCATTATTTTTTCTACTTGGGTAATTGCAGCCTCAACCTCATCTTTAATAAGATTTACAGCAGCATCTTTACCTTTTTGATTGTATATTGTGCAAACTTCTGTTGTAACAATAAATCCTGCTGGAACTGGAACCCCTATAAGATTCATTTCACATAAATTGGCACCTTTACCTCCTAAAAGGTTTTTCATGTCGGCACGACCTTCGGCTTTTCCGTCTCCAAAGGTGTAAACATACTTCACTTTTGACATAGTTGATTGATTTTATAATTACATTAATATTTTAACATAGTCCATTAAAGAAGCACAAATTTAACAAAAATTATAACATTATAAAAGCCTATTTAAACCTATAAGTTATCCCGATAATTATTCTTTTTTTTAATATAACGTAGAGTTTGTACAGCTTATAATTTTTGTTTTTTATGGTTTACTTTTAGATAATAAACAAAAAACTCCCGGAAAATAAATTTCCGAGAGTTTTACTATAAAACCTATTTATCGATGTTTAATTTTCAGAGATTGCTTCTACTGATACGTATGATTTGTTGTCATGTTTTTTACGAAAAACAACAATACCATCAGTTAAAGCAAATAGCGTATGATCTTTGCCTATACCCACGTTTTGACCTGGGTTGTGTCTTGTGCCTCGTTGACGGACGATAATGTTTCCGGCTTTTGCAAATTGACCACCGTAAATTTTAACGCCCAAACGTTTGCTTTCCGATTCGCGTCCGTTCTTGGAACTACCTACTCCTTTCTTATGTGCCATAATCTAAAATTTTTAAGCGTTAATTTCATTAATTTGAATTTGGCTAAAATGTTGGCGATGACCGTTGCATTTCTGATATCCTTTACGACGTTTCTTCTTGAAAACCAACACTTTTTTACCTTTTATGTGTGTTAACACGGTTGCGGACACTTTTGCTCCTTCTACTACAGGTGTTCCGACTTTTACCTGGCCGTTATTGTCAACTAAAAGAACTCGTTCAAATTCAACTTTGTCACCTTCGTTGCTATCTAAGCGGTGTACAAATATTTTTTGATCCTTCTGTACTTTAAACTGTTGACCGGCAATTTCTACTATTGCGTACATGTTTGAAAAATTAATTTTTTTCTTTTTATAAAATTTCGAACTGCAAAGGTAACTCTTTTATTTTGCCTGACAAATAGTTATTCAATTATTTTTTATCTAATTCCTCAAAAATTATTTTTTTCATGCTGTCGAACTCATCCTTATTGAAAAGACGTGTCAATGCGATGATTTTTCCTTCACGATCAACAATAACATTTCTGGTAACACCTGCGGGTTTTTGAGCATATTGATAAAATATAGCTCCTTCGGGATCTAATGCCAATGGGTAAGTAACTTTAGTGCGTTTTGCAAACTCTTTAACTTTGTCAATCGGCTCGTCTAAATCTATACCGATGACTTTTAAACCTTTGTTTTTGCCTACTTGCCAAATCTCATTTTCGATATATGGCATCTCCTTGTTGCAAACAGAACACCAGCTTGCTGTAAATTGCAGCATCACTACACTCCCACGCAAATCTCTCAGTTTATACGACTTGCCTGATATTTCGTTTATAACAAAATCTGGTGCTGTGTCACCAACTTTTACTAAAAATTGATGTTCATATGGTTGAGTATATCCTGAACAACTAATTGTTAATAGGGCTACGCAAATTATTATTATTCTCATACTTATAGTTAATATTTTTTAACCGTACAAAGGTAGTTGTTTTGCAACTATGTAAATTCGAGTTTTAAATAAATATGTTGTAAAAAGCCTGTAAATCAAAGTTTACAGGCTTTTTCAATTGAACATTCATGAATACTAACACTAATTTTTTATAAATTTCAAGAGATTATTTTTAAATTTTATATAGTACATTCCCTTTTTTAAGTCACTGATATTCACCGAACTCTGTTCTATTTCGCTCTGCTTTAACAATCTTCCATAAATATCGAAAATTTTAAAGCTATGTGCTTCACTAAAGTACAGGATATCGTTAGCTGGATTTGGATAAATCGTGTTCTGTAAATTTTCAAATTCATCTGAGCAGTTTACACTAACGATATTTGAAAGAGAAGTAGTTCCGTCAAAATCGACCTGTATTAGACGATAATAGAGATTTCCAGAAACTCGATTGATGTCGATATACTTATATTTTGATATTGACGATGAATTTCCGGCTGCCTGAATTTCGCCTAAATTCTTCCAGCTTATTGCATCATTACTTTTTTGAACAATAAAATAGTCACTGTGAGTTTCGGTGGCAGTAATCCAAATTAACTCGACATAATTATTATTACATTTAGCTTCAAAACTAATTAACTCGACGGGTAAAACAGTTTCATTGTTCTTAGCAATTGAAAACTGCGAGAATGAATCTAATCCAGTTCTTTCAGCGTGAACAGCTCCATCTGTAATGGATTGTGTTTCATTTTCATGATTTCCCTGTAAATACCAATCACTTGAAGAGTCGTCTCGTTTAACTACTGTATGTTGTGTGGCGTTATCACCTATATTTGTTGCTCCACGCATATCTAACTTTATGTCGTAATTAACCTCCGTTAATCCCGGATTGGGAGAAATGGACCAATACCCAGCATCTAATAGTGTTTGTATAAGTGTCCCGCCAACACGAAGGTTGAGAGGTGAAATATCCATACTTGCTGTAATATGATCATCAAATCTTATATCAAGATAAGTTAATCCTGAGCTTGAGTTTAATACTATTGTGGCTAATTCGAGATTTGAAGCATTCCCTACTGGAATGGTGTAAGAACCTGTTTGAGCAACAGCTCGCCTTAAATTTCCGTTTATACACGATAGATTGGTTACGTTTGTTATAATTGCATTGATTGCCGGATTATTTATATAAACACGATTATCTCCAGTAGTAATTTTCCCTTTGATCAAATTTAAAGTGTTTACAGCAATATCTTTACCAATAATAACGTCAGACGAAGGTTTATCAATAGTTAATGCTCCAAAAACTATTTCACTGTTTCCGTTAATGTTTTGATTTTCACTTCCGTTCAATTTTATATTTGCTTCAGAGACTTTGAAATTACCAGAATTGTCAATATTGACATTACCACCTATTTCAAGGTTTATGGTATTACTATCAAAGTTTATACTTCCACCTTCTAACGTGAAATTGCCTTTTACTTTTAATGAAGCATTCGTGAGATTAGTTATATTGCCTTTTACGATTAAATTCCTACAAATAACAGCCGATGGATCAGCTTGATCGCTTAGTTCCAGATTTCGTATGCTGACGTTTTGTTGGGGTATTTCCACATCACTATTTTCGGTGGGTACTCTAAAATTATACCAGTTTAAGCATTCGCACCAATCAGTGGATTTGTTTCCTGTCCATTTTGTCTCTACTCCATTGTATTCTTCGACATCTATACTAATTCCGTCTCTATAGTTTGGCCCTCCTGATTGAAATTGGGAATTAGTATCCCAGCCAGTCCAGTTTTGAGTGTCTTTAATTCTTCCTATCCATTCAAATTTATTTGCCGCATCAAGATTTCCTGTATATTTTACTTTGCTATAATTTGTAAGTCCTGAGACATTGGTTGTTGCACATTCACTGCCAGGATATATTGTAGAGCCTTCTGTGCTATTGTATCCAGGAGCTGACTCCCATCCTGTTGCGGTCCAGCCATAAAGAACATTGCCCGTATATATTGCATTATTACTACCTGACGGATTTATCCAACTGCCATTTTGCATAATCCAAAGTTGATCTTTTGGATTCAAATCAAAACGATTGGATCCTCCAAGTTTTTCAACTGTCCAGTTTACATTGTCACTTAAGCCGTCAACATAAATATTAATATCTGTACCTATAGTTATATTGGGAGACGGACTACCTGCTTGAATTTCAAAAGTTATTACTTTGCCTGCATTTAAAGTTGTGTTTATTCTTGTAATTCTAATTGTGCCTTCAGTATCGCCCCACTTTCCTGCACTTGCCCTTTCGTAGCAATTATCAGTAAAATCTATTGATGTATTTGGGACTATTGCTTTAAAACACACTATAGATATTTCATCTCCAGATGTTCCAAAGCCTGACTGTGTGTTTACTGCCAATATAGCTAAATCGCCATGTTCTAAGACGGTATAAATCCTTGGTTTAAGTGTTAGTTCTATCCCGTTTGACCAATCTGTACCTTTGCGCACAAATATTTTGGCATAATAGGTCGTATCGTTCGTTAAACCTGTTATTGTAAGAGTTGTGCCTGTGCCTTTATAAACAACATATTCGCCTGAAGCAACTGTATCGCCTGAGCCAAATATGGAATTTGCTGTAAGACCTAACGCATCTCCTGTTGGATTGTAAGTTACATTTGTGTTTTGTTTGGCGACAACAATAATTTCGTCAAAGCAGGCAGCAGAGGGTAATACCCATGATAATTCGGATTGCATATCACCATCAGTACTTTGAGCAAGATTAACATCTGACAAACCAAGATTTGAGATTGTTATTGTTGGACACTGATTATCAGGAAGCCAAGTTGTCCCTTTGTAAACATATGCTTTAACTTTGTAAGTTTGTCCGGCTGTTAAACCGGTTACTTCAACTAAGTTTCCTGTGCCTTTATAAACCACATAAGAATATGGATCTGTGGAACCGAATGAAGTTCCACTACTTCCAAATACAGAATTTGCAACTATTGTTGAAGGATCGCCATTTAAAACATGTGGTGGATTCTCTGACTGCCTAAATGCTATAACAACACCATCATAGTCACATTCCGGGCTTGTCCAAGTAATTTCGGCAGTTGTATTTAATGAGCAGATTAAACTTAAACCGGTAACAGGGGCTAAACTCACTGTTCCGCTACAAGATACTATTTTATTGTCTGCTCCTGTAGAACTGACGGTAATATTTTCTGAATTGTAATCTCCTAAATCTAATCCTGCTTTTAATCTTACATATATTGTTGTAATTGCAACTGTGCCACCTATTTGGCTTATATTTAACGAATCTGTAAATCCTTCTCCCGAACTTGTTGATATTTCGTAGTTCGTTGGTGCTTTAAGCACGATATTTTCGGTTAAGTTTGTTCCTGAGACTAAAAAACTCTGTTCTTCGCTGGGGCCATAACCCAAGTAATATGTAAATCCCTGTAAACTTGCGGGATTTACGCTTATGGTTGGACCTACTGCGCTTCCGTGTGCAGTAATGACAACATCGTCTATTCCTAAGGCTTGTGCATAAGTAGTTGTTGTACCAGAAGTAACGGAATAGTTCCATGCCAAATAAATCGAATTGCCGGATGTCAACGGTGGGGTTAGCGTGAGCGTTTTGGACATTACCTTTTTTGTTTCTCCGGGAGCTGAAGAATAACCACCAGTACTGCCATCGGCAATAAAACTTGTTAGAAAATCATTTCCTGTACTATCCCAGTCCGTACCATTTATAGAGTAGTACATTTGGATTGAAAAACCTGCCGGATTTATTCCTTTTCTATATTTTTCAACATCATAAGATATTGTAAAATAATTTATTTCAACAGAGCCTGTGTTTTTGAGCTGCACATAAACATTTACTGATTTGGAAGCAGTACCTGAAGATAACCCTCCAACAGCTCTATCGCCTGCAGAGGCAGCGTCACCAGCTCCAAAATTGTATATACCATTAGTTGATGGTATATTATTTCCTCCTAGTCGTTCGGTTTGAGTGCCAGCACTTGAATAAGAACCAACTTTTCTAACAGTCGTGTTTTTATCAACCTTCCAACCTGTTGGCAGATAGGCTGTATCACTTGCACCCATTCCATCAAAGTTTTCCGTAATTGTACTGCCAGCCGAAATATTTACCTGTCCCAAACCCTCTGTATTAAAAACTAATACAAAAGCAGCGACCAATGTTATTTGCAATATTTTTTTCATTTGTAAAAAATAAACCAAATTGTTAAAAATTTTAACGGCTACTTATCATCTCAAACAAAGTTAAACTTAAAACATTACAAAGAGCATTAATATATATTACAATTTAGTTAATTTTCAAACTTACACCCTAAACTCCTTGATTTAGAGATATTAGCTACTATGTTTTGAGGGGGTATTTTTATATAACTTTCCTTGAAAAGTGTTTCGCTCAACCAATTTATTTTGCACTAAGTTTGTAACATGATAACTCCTAATATTTTTCCATACGGAGACTTCTAACAATTCAGGAGCAGCCTGAGAAGCAAAACGTTCTATGGCGATGTCGGGTCTAAGATGCTCTATAAAGTCGACGCATAGTTCTACATATTCTCGCCAATCTAACAGTTTAACAGACACAGATCCATTACGATACATTTCTGCCAACTTCGTATTTTTAATGATTTGCAATTGGTGCAGCTTTACGGTAGATATGGGCAGCTTAGATATTTCGTTAGCATGATTTACAATCTCCTCTCTGGTTTCACCGGGAATCCCTAAAATCAAATGAGCTCCTGTCTCAATACCTGCATTTGATAGTCGATGTACTGAGTCACAAACCTGTTGATAGTCATGTCCTCTATTTAGAAGTTCTAACGAACGATTAAGTGTGCTTTCCACACCTAGCTCTACCATCAGAGGTTTTAGGTTGTTGATTTTCAATAAAGCTTTTATAATTTCACTGCCGATACAATCAGGTCGTGTGCTGACAACAACCCCCACAATATCTTGATTTTCAATCACATCCAATAACTTTCGATAAAGTTTTTCAGGTTCGGTATGGGTATTAGTATATGATTGAAAATATCCCAAATAGGAATAGTGTCGCTTGCGTTCAAAAAATTTAATGCCTTTATCTATTTGTTCGGTAATTGAAGTTGAAGGTGTACAGTATTTAGGCGTAAAACTCTGATTATTACAATAGATACAGCCTTCGGTACCTATTGTGCCATCGCGATTTGGACACGAAAATCCTGCGTTAATGGACAGCTTTTGAACTTTTGTTCCAAACTTCTGTTCTAAATACCGACTGTATCTGTAAAACCGTTCGTCATTATTGTACATAACTTACATATGTTTTGAGAAATCTCTGAGCAACTCCACAAACGAATCTATGTCTTGTTCTGTAGTATCAAAAGAGCACATCCAACGAACCTCCGATGTCTCTTCATTCCATGTGTAAAAGAAATATTTTTTGCACAGCGGTTCTATCCACTCCTTTGGGATAGTTGCAAAAACTCCATTTGCTTCTACAGGCACTGTTATTTTAATCTGTGGGATTTCAGAAATCGCTTTTGCTAACTTTTGCGCCATAGCATTAGCGTGTCGTGCATTTTCAAGCCATAAATCATCGGTAAGATAAGCCAAAAACTGCGCTCCTACAAACCGCATTTTGCTATACAACTGCATTGACTGCTTGCGGCGATACTTAAATCCCTCAGCTAATTTTGGGTCAAATATTAGAACTGCTTCGCCCATCATCATCCCGTTTTTTGTACCACCAAATGATACTACATCAACACCACAATCAACAGTAAAAGTGCGGAAAGGCAAATTAAGAGTTGCCGCAGCATTGGCTAATCGTGCTCCATCAACATGCAAAATCATATTGTGTTTATGTGCTAAATCGGCAAGTTTACGAATCTCGACGGGAGTATAAACTGTACCCATTTCGGTTGATTGACTTATACTTATCGCCCCGGGTTGGCTATGGTGCTCAAAACCAAACCCATGTAAATGGGGAATAATATCTTCGCAAAACAATTTTCCATTTTTATTAGGCACCGATATCAGTTTAATGCCTGCTATTCTTTCTGGTGCTCCACACTCATCTACATTAATGTGGGCCGTATCTGCACATATAACCGAACTGTATGGTTTTGTGGTTTGCATAAGTGATAAAACGTTGGCTCCCGTCCCATTAAACACAAAGAAAACCTCTGTGGATGTGCCAAACAGATTACAAAATACTTCTATAGCTTTTTGACTAAAATAATCATCGCCATAACCTATGGCATGGTTTTCGTTGACTTCTATCATAGCTGCCAAAATTCGTGGATGAATACCTGAGCTATTATCACTTGCAAATCCACGCATCATGTTATTTGAAGAGTTGTACATAAAAAACGTTTTTGAAAATATTGGCAAAATTAACAATTAAAGCAGCAAAAAAAATTGTAGGTAGTTAACTTATTTATTATCTTAGCAAAAAATAAAGTGATGATAGGCTTTATAGAAGTTAAAGTAATATTCCGCTACACCAACATAAAAAAACGTGATGGGTTCCCACTTATAGCTACACTTTAATACAAGTAATTGTATCGTTCCTCAAATTTATCTTAATAAATTCAACCTGATTATTTAATTTACAAACAATTAAAAAATATAACTATGTCAATAAAATTACCTTTTGCTGAATCCTACCGCATTAAAATGGTGGAAAATATTAAAAAAAGTACGCGAAAAGAGCGCGAACAATGGATCAAAGAAGCTAAGTACAACCTATTTTTCTTGAAAAGCGACCATGTTTTTATCGACTTACTAACAGACTCGGGAACAGGCGCAATGAGTGACCAACAATGGTCTGCAATGATGCTTGGTGACGAGAGTTACGCAGGTGCACGCTCATATTACAACATGAAAAATGCGATAAAAGAGATTCTTGGCTTCGATTATTTCTTACCAACGCACCAAGGTCGTGCAGCTGAAAACGTGTTGTATTCAACTATAATAAAAGAGGGTGATGTACTTCCGGGCAACTCGCATTTCGATACAACTAAAGGACATATCGAGTTTAGAAGAGCTATTGCATTAGATTGTACGATTGACGAAGCATCAGACACACAACTTGAAATTCCTTTTAAAGGAAATGTGGATCTGAAAAAACTTGAGAAAGCATTACAAGATACACCAAGAGAAAAAATTCCGTGTGTAATTCTTACAGTTACTAACAATACTGCAGGAGGACAACCTGTTTCTATGGAAAACATTCGCGGAGTTTCAAAATTGTGTAAAAAATACAACGTATTGTTGCAAATAGACTCTGCTCGTTTTGCTGAAAACGCTTACTTTATCAAAACACGCGAGAAAGGATACGAAAACAAAACTGTGAAAGAGATTGTAAAGGAGATGTTCTCGTATGCCGATATTATGACTATGTCATCTAAAAAAGATGCTATTGTAAATATGGGCGGTTTCGTAGCTTTCAAATCGGAAGAGTTGTGGAAAAATTGTCAAAAATTCTGTATCATGAACGAAGGTTTCGTTACTTACGGTGGTATGAGCGGACGCGATATGAATGCCCTTGCTGTGGGATTAGACGAAGGTACAGAATTTGATTATTTGGAAACTCGTATCAAACAAGTAGAATACTTGGGTAAAAAATTAGACGAGTATGGTATTCCGTATCAACGTCCTGCAGGCGGACACGCTATTTTTGTTGATGCTAAAAAAATATTAACACATGTGCCTAAGGAAGAGTTTATCGCACAAACTCTTGGTATAGAGCTATACTTGGAAGCAGGAATCCGTGGTGTAGAAATTGGTGCAATGCTTGCTGACCGTGATCCGGTTACACGCGAAAACCGATATCCCGAATTGGAGCTATTGCGTCTTGCTATACCACGTCGCACTTACACAAATAATCATATGGACGTAATTGCTGCTGCATTGAAAAACGTTTATGACCGTCGTG
Source organism: Bacteroidales bacterium (assembly GCA_012519055.1). Lineage (NCBI taxonomy): Bacteria > Pseudomonadati > Bacteroidota > Bacteroidia > Bacteroidales > Bacteroidales bacterium. The sequence goes on from JAAYQU010000013.1 coordinate 66,075, forward strand.
AGACTATCACTCGTGGATATGTTATTACCCGCGAAGAGCCTATAATGCGTCACTTTACAGTTGAACTCAAACCAGCTAAATAACAACTAAACAATAAAATAATGTATGAGACGGACAAGTTAATGTGAGAAATTTACAGTCTTGTCAAAACATAACATTTAATGTAAACAACTTTAAAACTTGTTCGTTTCTTGCATAGTTTAACAAAAAAATTATATCAGCATGACACCTTTATTAGTTCTATTGCTTTCAGTTATTGTCCCAATTATAGCGGCTTTTATCTTGTTGGACCGGTTTTTCAAAAAGTCGTTTTTTGTGTCTGTTGGGAAGGTATGGGTATTTACCTTGATTTTTATCGCTGTGACAGTTACGTTGAAGTTTACAGTTTTTCCCGACACAATAGTGTATAAGCTATCAATACTATTGGTAAACGTAATAGTATGTGTTTTATCTTTTGCTTTTATTGCCAAAAGGTATGTAAGACCTCTTTGGAATGTTGTAAATATTCTTAAAGCCATATCGGAGGGACAAATTGAAAAAAATGTAAAAATATCCCACAGTGGAATTGCTGAAGATACAGATTATGGTATGCTGATCAGCTCTACAGAAAGCCTAAAAGAAAAATTAGCTTCAATGGTAAATGAATTGCAGAATGAGACCAATTTATTATTGAAAGAGAGTGAAAATATGCATAAATTATCTCAAAACTTTTCAAGTAACGCTACTGAAAGTGCCGCCAATGTTGAGGAGATATCATCATCAATGGAAGAAATGGTATCAACCATTGAACAAAATTCAGATTCTGCAAATCAGGCTGGTCAAATTTCCCGAATGCTGGCACAACATATGGGTGAAGTTGGTGAAGCATCAGAAAATGATTTAAATGTAATGCGTACGATTGCTGATGAAATTCATGTAATAACAGAGATTGCGTTTCAAACCAATATTTTAGCATTAAATGCCGCTGTTGAGGCAGCGCGGGCTGGTGAACATGGCAAAGGATTTGCCGTAGTTGCAGCTGAAGTGCGCAGATTGGCAGAACGTAGCAAAGTGACGTCTGAAAAGATTATCGAATTGTCGAATGGCGGAGTTGCAGCTATCCAAAAATCCTCGTCTCTGATTGTAGAACTCAAAGAACAGGTTCTAAAAACCAGTGGGTTTATTGAAGAGATTGCTGCGGCTAGTATGGAGCAAAGAAATGGTGCAAATCAAGTTAACAACGCTATTCAACAACTTAATGTTGCAACGCAGGAAAGTGCACATTCGCACGACAAACTGTTAGATACAGCTAACTTATTAAATAATCAGGCTGATAGAATTAAAGAACATTTAGACTACTTTACCATATCGTAGAAAAGATATGTAAATAAGATTTCAATTGTGTAGAATAAAGGGTTGAAGTTAGGTCTTCAACCCTTTATTTTGTAATTTCAAATTAACCAACCAAACAATTTGGTAAATAGTAATTTGTTATATTTGCAAATAAAACCATTAAGTCCGATATATGAAACGTTTAAATATCATACTCGTTTTTTCTGTATTATTGTTTAGTTGTAAATCAGATAACAGCACTTACTATATAGATAACAATCCATATAAAAAATTTGATAGTTATGCCGAATTTAAGACAACAATAAATGAATTGGCTTCAATTAACAAAACAGCAACTCGCGATTCTTTAATCAATTTATTTCTTGATAGTTTAAAGTCGAACCAAGAGATACCTTTTGCAAAAGACACTTCAGTGATGTTCATATATTACGGAAAAGCGAAAAACGTAATATTTACAGGTGATTTCAATCAATGGTCAGTCAACGATAAGAAATATGAGGCTAAAAAAATACGTAGCACCAATTTATGGATATTGGAACAAAATTTCCCTGACGATGCCCGTTTCGACTACAAAATATCAGTCAATAAAAGCGAATTAATTATAGACCCTTTAAACAATACGGTTCAAAAAAGAGAATCTGGTCCATACTCCGAATTGAAAATGCCATACTGGGAGGCTCCTAAGTACAATATTGAAAAAACCAACATTCCAAAAGGAATACTTACGGATGTTAAAACAATTTTAAGCAACGAAACAAATCTCGACTATAAGATTAATTATCAGGTATATCTGCCACATAATTATCAAACTCAAACAAATCTACCAGTAATTTATGTTACCGATGGTCACGAGTACTCTAACCCATTGTTAGGCAATATGATAACCGTTTTAGACAATATGATTGCCAACAATATAATAAAGCCTTTAATAGCTGTTTTTATCGACCCTCGCAATCCCGAAAACTTAGAAGAAAATCGCTCTGTAAGTGAATATGATTGCAATGATCGCTTTGTTGATTTTATTGTTCATGAACTTGTGCCAGAAATAGATAAATCATATAAAACAAACCCGCAAGCTGACAGTCGTGCTATACTTGGAGTATCATACGGAGGGAAAATATCAACCTACACTGGTGTTAAAAAACCAGAAATATTTGGCTGTATAGCTGCACAGTCACCTGTCTTAGACGAAAGTTTAATACGTGAATATGGCAAAAATAAAAAACTACCCATAAAATTTTATTTAAGCTGTGGCACATTTTACGATGTAAAAGATAATACTCAATTATTGCGCGATGTATTAATTTATAAGGGATATCCATTAGAATATATTGAGGTCAATGAAAGCGGCTCGTGGGGAGCATGGCGTAACCAAATTGATATTATTCTAAAATATTTCTTTAGAATTGAGTAAAAGGGTATTTAATATTTACAATTGCGCACTATACGACAGTGCTAATAAAGGTCAAACATCTTAGATTTTAGAATATGCCTTTAATAACTTTTAATGATATGATGGCCGATTTGAAGGCTAAAAAATATTATCCAATATACTTTTTAATGGGTGAAGAAGATTACTTTATCGATGAAGTAACCGACTATATCGCCAAAAACGTTTTAAAAGAGGAAGAACGCGATTTTAACCAGTCAATCTTTTACGGCAACGATATTACATTGCCAAATATTATTGTTGAAACTCGACAATATCCTATGATAGCGGAACGCAGAGTAATTATTGTTAAAGAGGCACAAAACGTAAAAGGAATTGATGGAAGCGATTCGGACAAAGAATCTGCTTGGTTAAATTACGCTACAAATCCAATTCCAACAACCATATTAGTTATAGCTTACAGAGCAAGACCAATTGACAAACGAAAAAAACTATACAAATCACTTGAGAAAAATGGAGCTATACTTGAATCATCAAGGCTTTATGAATCAAAAATGCCCGAATGGATTATATCATATGTTAAATCAAAAGGTTATGACATTCAAACAGCAGCAGCACAAATTTTAGTATCGCACTTAGGTAACGATTTGTCGAAAGTTACGAACGGTTTATCGAAACTGATGACCCTGTTACCAGAGGGAACAGCAATAAACAGCCAGCACATTGAGGATAATATTGGAATTTCAAAAGAGTACAACATCTTCGAACTTAATAAAGCCATAGGCTTACGCGACACAACAAAAGCATTTACCATTGTTGCGCACTTTGCAAAAAATCCAAAAAACAATCCTTTACCCTTGGTTATAAGACAGTTGTTTAACTATTTTTTAAAGATTTTAATGATACACACCACGTATCGTAGCCTTGGCAGACAGGAGTTAGCCAATGCACTATCTATTAACGCATATTTTATTTCCGAATATATTGAAGCTGCACGAAATTATCCAAAAGCTAAAGTTGAAAAAATCATAAGCTACCTAAGACATTATGATGCTTACAGTAAAGGTGTTAACGACACAGGTACAGAAGATGGCGAACTTATGAAGGAACTGATATCGCTGATTATGGTGTAACATGAGTAAAAAAGCATTAACAATATACAAAGCCTCAGCCGGCTCGGGCAAAACATTTATGCTTACAAGGCATTATTTGACTTTAGCGCTCGAGACGGAGAAAAATTATACTCATATTTTAGCCATAACTTTTACAAGAAAAGCAACAGCCGAAATGCGCCAACGCATTGTCGATGAGCTAAGGTTACTATCTTCAAATATCTCACAATCAGAGCATGCCAAATATATTTCAAAGGAATTAGATATAAGTTTAGAGGAGTTGCAAATCCGTTCACAAAAGCTACTATCATCTATATTACACGATTATTCTAATTTTTCGATTACAACAATCGATCAATTTTTCCAACGCATAATTCGTAGCCTTGCACGTGAACTTGGACTGCCCGCAGGATACAGAATTGAAATGGACGAGAAAAAAATATTGTCGCGTGCTGTTGAAATCATGCTGGACAAAACAAGTGATGATGAAGAGCTGTTCAATCTGTTCCTAGAATATGTAAAAAGCGAAGTGATAGATGAAAACAGAAGCCACATTTTCCATAACGCAATTATTGAATTTGTTGAAAAAATATTGCGCGAAGACTTAAAAAGTGCTTTCATAAAAATTGGTGATAAAGAATTTAAAAATATTGTTCAAACGTACCAAAAAACATTGCAAACGCAATTCTACACTTTTGAAAATGAATTGAAAAGACGTACAAACATTTTCGAAGAACGATTAAGACATTATAATTTCGAACTAAGCGATTTAAAAAACGGAACAAGGGCTAAATATTTATATAATGCAGTATCAAACGGTTTTAAATTTAAAACTGATGACTTAAAAAAGCTATTCGATACAGACATTGATGAAGAAAAGGACAAATTTCTGAAAAAAGATTTTCTTAAAGAAATTGGTAGTGGTTACGATAGTTTGAATCAAATATTTACCTATGATTGTCAATATTTTACAGACAATTATCCACGATACTATTTTGCTAAAAACGCACACCGAAATTTGTGGCATATACTGTTCTTTGCAAATATTTGGTACGAAATGAACCAAATAAAACAGAACGAAAACCTGTTTGTTATCGGTGACTCCCCTGTCCTACTATCACAAATAATCGACAAAAACGACACCTCGTTTATTTTTGAAAAAATTGCAAACAGATTTAATCATTTTCTAATTGACGAGTTTCAAGACACCTCTACATTACAGTGGGACAATCTGCGACCATTTGTTGCTAACAGCATGGCACAGTTCGATCCGCAACAACAAAAAGGTAGCGTTAATAACCTGATTGTAGGCGACGTTAAGCAAGCTATTTACAGGTTTAGAAACGGCAACTGGGAACTTCTGAACGAACAGGTTGATAAAGAGCTTAGTAACCTCGGTATCGATAACCAAGTGCTAAGTCACAACTGGCGTAGCTCAAAAACAATAATCGATTTTAACAATACAGCTTTTAATATACTAAGGAAAAAGTTGCCATTAGAGTATTTTTCCAACGTACCAGTTAAATACAGAAACGATTTAGACTCTCTATATAAAGATTATGAGCAACAATATCCGCACAAGACGGAAAAACAAGGTTATGTACAAGTTGTTGCGTTAGAAAAAGATGAATATAGAGAGACAACAGTAAACACCGTAGTATCCCAAGTGTTAGAAATGTTAAACAGTGGCGTGCAACAGGGCGATATTGCAATTTTAGTTCGCAAAGCTGAACATGGTCAAATTATTGCAGAAGCATTACTTTCTCGCAGTTCTGACATAACAAAACACAATCTGCAAGTTGCAATGTCTGATGTACTTTCGGTTGATAAGAGCATTGCTATTAATGCTATTATCAATACTTTGAAATATCTTTCTAACCCCAAAGAAGGGTATTATATTTGGATAGCAGCGTGGAACGTAGCTAAAACGCTTGGAACAGATACTAAAAACTTTTTTTGCCAAACTACGCAAAAACTGTTCCCTTCAGAATTTTTTGACTCTATAGAAGATCTGAAAAAATCGACTATATACGATGCTGTTATTAAAATAATCGAGATATTTAAGCTAAATACAAACAAAGACGAAATTCCTTTCCTTTCAAGGTTTCTAAATTTTATAACACAATATTTAGAAAACAGCTCATCTGATCAAAAAACATTTCTAAAATATTGGGAAGACGAAAGTTCAAATGTCAAGATACCATCACCATCGACAAGCAACGCTATACAAATACTGACGATACACAAAAGCAAAGGGCTTGAATTTAAACACGTTATATTACCCTTTGTCGATTGGAGGATAGTTAACAGCAACAAAGAGCTGGTTTGGGTTAAAGACCAAATTAACGATACAAAATTTCCTGTTTCTGCACCGTTTAATAAAAATGCCGAATTTTCAACTTATAAAGATTTTTTATACGACGAGTATTTTAATCTTGTAGTTGACTCATTAAATATTATTTATGTTGCATTTACCCGGGCTAAAACCTCGCTTTCAGTTTATACGACACAAAAACCTGCCACAAACACAGTCGGAGAATGGATTATTAACATGTTTAATGAGCAAGATAAATGGCAAGGAATAATCGATTGTGATGACAAAAGTAATTTCTTGAAATATACCTTTGGAGATAACAAATTGTTATACGAAGCTAGTGATACAACAGAAGAAACTGGGAATATTATTGACTCATTAACAGTAGATACCGATATTTCTGTGTCTGTGCGTAATAGCAGCAATTTTTATCCAAAAGATGAGGACACCGAACTCTCAGGAATTGAATATGGTACTGTCATGCACCGAATTATGGAGCAGATTACCACTTTGTTGAGTTTAGACAAGGCAGTGGATAAAATTGCCGCAACAGGCGTATTAAGCCGAAACGAAATAGTTGAGATAAGCAAAAAAATAAAAGATGCTATTTCTCAACCGCAAGTATCTGAATGGTTTTCGGAAGACTCAAAAATATACAATGAGCATGTATTAATTAGTCCTGATGGCAAACTTCTCAGACCCGACAGAATTGTTGAAACATCAGATGGCAAAAGGATTTTGATTGATTATAAGTTTACTCATGAACAATCAGACGACCATATAAACCAAGTTCATAAATACGCTAAAACTCTTGAAAAAGCAGGGAAAAAGATCGATTCTGCATATTTGTGGTATATGATTCAAAACAATATAGTAAAAGTGATTGGCAATTAGCATTTATAAATGCGGCGCACTGAGCAAAATCAAAGTGTGCAATTAACAATGAATGAGCTTCCCTAAATAAGATTGACAACTGTTAATTGTTAATTGTCCTACGAATGATATATTTTTCATATTTTTGTTTGGTTAAATTGTTGTGTTAAAATCGACAAAAATTCTTTAAAATATCTTTAAACATACCGAATAATGAACATATCTTACAATTGGCTAAAAAATTACATTAAACTTTCAGAAACCCCTGAAGCTTTAGCAGAAATATTAACCTCGATAGGGCTTGAAGTTGAGAGCATTGAAGAGATAGAATCAATCAAAGGCGGATTGAAAGGATTGATTATAGGAAAGGTTTTAGAATGTAAAAAACACACCAACTCTGATCATCTGAGCCTTACAAAAGTTGATATTGGTAACTCAAATATTTTGCCAATTGTTTGTGGCGCACCTAATATTGCTGCAGGTCAAAAGGTTGTTGTGGCAACAATTGGAACAAAGCTATATGATGATGATAAAGAATTTGAGATAAAAAAAGCTAAAATCAGAGGCGAAGAATCAATGGGAATGATATGCTCCGAAAGAGAGATAGGTATTGGTTCATCACACGCAGGAATATTAGTTTTGCCAGATGATGCCGTTGTCGGAACACCCGCAGCACAGTATTACAATCTTACAAGCGATTACGTATTCTCAATAGGATTAACGCCAAACCGCCCCGATGCTATGTCGCACGTGGGTGTAGCGCGCGATTTGTCAGCATATTTTAGCATTCGCGAAAAACGTGATTACAGTTTTCCAGATGTTTCTGACTTTAATATCGATCGAACCACAAATCCCACAACCGTTACAATTGAAGATAATGATGGTTGTTTTAGATATGCAGGATTGACAATCGAAAATATAACAATTACAGAATCACCAAAATGGCTTAAAGAAAAGCTAACTGCAATAGGATTAAACCCAATAAATAATGTTGTTGATATCACCAATTTTGTTATGTACGAACTAGGGCAACCATTGCACTCTTTCGACTTAGATTATATTAAAGGCAATAAAGTAATAATCAAAACATTACCACAAGGCGCAAAGTTTACAACTTTAGACGAAACGGAACGCACCTTAAACGCCAACGATCTTATGATTTGCAATGCCGAAGAGGGAATGTGTATGGCAGGTGTTTTCGGAGGTTTAAAAAGCGGTATTACCGAAAAAACAACGAGCGTTTTCTTAGAAAGCGCATGGTTTAATCCAGTAAGAATACGTAAAACAGCACGTTTTCATGGCATTTCAACCGATGCATCGTTTCGATATGAACGTGGCACCGACCCAAATATAGTTGTTGTTGCACTGAAAAGGGCTGCCAGCTTAATCAAAGAACTTGCGGGCGGACAAATTACATCGAACATAATAGATGTTTACCCAAAACCAGCTGAGAACTTTGTTGTCAACTTCAATCTTAACAAATTTAACGCTTTTGCAGGGAAAGATATTCCTGCCGATACTGTTAAAACCATCCTAAAATCATTAGAAATAGATGTTGAAGAAATAAACGACATCAACTACAAGCTTTCAGTACCTCCTTATCGTGTTGACGTACAAAGAGAAGCCGATATAACCGAAGAGATCTTGCGAATATACGGCTTTAACAATATTGAAATGCAAGAAAAAACCATATCGTCGATGGTACAAAGCCCAAAGCCAAATCCTGAAGCATTGCAAGATAAAATCAGCGACATGTTGGCTGCATCTGGGTTTTATGAAATGATGAATAATTCAATAACAAAATCATCATATTTTGAACAATTCAATAAATCCGAAGAATCAAAACTTGTTAGGATAATAAATCCATTAAGCTCAGATTTAAACTGTATGCGACAATCGCTGCTTTTTGGAGCACTAGAAACATTGCGATTTAACAGTAACAGACAACATCCAAACATGAAGTTTTTCGAATTCGGAAAAACCTACTTCCGTGACAACCAAGAGAGTGCACAGTCATTAAAGTCTTTTTCAGAAGTATACAGATTGGCTTTGATTACAACCGGCAATCAAAGTGAGCAAAACTGGAATGTGGCCGAAACACGCACATCATTTTTTGATTTAAAAGCAATAGTCGAAAATATATTTATCAGAATGGGTATTAACGACTTAAACTCTATACAGCTATCATCAGTCGAGAACGATATGTGCAGTGAAGGATTAAAATTTGTGTGCAGAAAAAAAGAAGTTGGCGAAATATGGATTTTAAATAAAAAACTTAACAAACTATTCGATATCCCAACAACTATATATTATGCTGAATTAGACTGGGAACTTTTATTAAAAATATACAAACAAAACAAAATAGAGTTCCGTGAAATTTCAAAATATCCCGCTGTAAGACGCGATTTAGCACTATTGATAAACAAAAACATAACGTTTGATAAACTGAAAGATATAGCTACAAAAACCGAAAAAGAGTTGTTGAAAAACGTTGGACTGTTTGACGTTTACGAGGGCGACAAAATAGCCGAAGGGTATAAGTCGTATGCACTTAGTTTTATCCTGCAAGATGAAACAAAAACATTGAAAGACGAGCAAATTGACAATACCATGCAAAAACTAATAAATGCTTTTGAACGCGAGGTAGGAGCAAAACTCAGATAAACAAACTAAATTTCGAGCTCTATTTTCCTTTGAAAAAAGAAAAATGGAACATTGTTTGTGGAAGAATTGCATAAATTTGTAATACTTAGTTAAGTAATTTCCTTAACAAAGAATTTCATTCAATTATCCGCTATTATTAACAATTAAACAAAACTAGTATGAAAAAATTTATTGTCGCACTTCTTGCGCTAATACCATTTGTAATTAGCGCACAAACAATTGTTAGCACCTCTCCACAAAACAAAAATGTGATTTTAGAGCAATACACAGGTATCAATTGCGGCTTTTGCCCTCAAGGCACCACAATTGCAAATCAGATCTATAATGCTAATCCGACCAGGGTTGTTATTATTGCTATTCATGCTGGTAATTACTCAAACCCAAGTGCAGGTCAACCTGATTTTAGGACGCCTTTTGGTACAGCATTGGTTAACCAATCTCTTCTTTCAGGGTTTCCTGCAGGGAGCATAAATCGTCATGTTTTCCCTGATTACTCTATGACACCCCCAAATGGAACTGCTATGGGTAGAGGTTATTGGGCAAGTGCTGCAAATCAAATTATGGGCGAATCTTCGTATGTAAATGTTGGAGCAACAGCCGAAATAGACCTGTTGTCCAGAGAAATTACAGTTTATGTTGAAGCTTATTATACTGGTAACAGTCCTGTTTCAACAAATAAAATTAATATTGTTCTTTTACAAGACAAAACATACGGATTTCAGGCAAATGGCGGTAGCAATTATGAGCATAATAACCGCTTAATTCATATGATTACAGGACAATGGGGAGCAGACATTACCCAAACTTCTGCTGGCTCTCTATATTCAAACACATTTACATACACTATTCCCGAACACTTAAACCAAATCCCCATTTTATTGGAGAATTTAAGGATTGCTGCTTTTGTTGCAGAAGGACAACAAGAGATAATTTCAGGTTTGCAAGTTAAACCTACTATTGTTAACGTGCCAGACGTTGAATATCTAATAGTTGGACACTCTATCCATTCAGATGTTTGGGAAGGAAAAATTGCACCTGCATTTTCAGTAAAAAGCTATGGAAATAGTGTAACATCATTAGATATCGAATACAAAGTAAATAATGAGCAGACTCATAGCTACACTTGGAACGGAAACCCTCAATTTCTAGAAACATTCGAAATAGTGTTGCCTGAAATTACTTTTGATGCTCAGCAAACCAACACACTGACAATTAATATTCTGAACGAAGACTTTTCTCCCGAGAATAACAGTTTAAATTTAACTTTAAACCTAGCTCCTACTGCTCCTATAAATGATATAAAAGTAGTGGTAAAACCTGATCAATATGGCTCAGAAACCACTTGGAATATAAAAAATGAAACAGGCACAATTATAGCCCAAGGAGGTCCTTACTCAAGCACTTCAGTGGTAACTCACGAATTATTCATAGATGATGGTAATTACACTATCTACGTATTTGACAGTTACGGAGATGGAATCACTGGTGGATACGTAAGGGTTAAATATGGAGATGAACTTATTTTAGATATTCCGGGTTCAACAATAGGCTCAAGCATATCAAAAAAAATCATAGTAAGTAGTATTATTGAGATTGATTTTAATCCGTATGATGGCTCTACTAGTGCTCCCGCTAATGGTCCTTTCAAAATCTTCCCAAATGTTCAAATGTATACGCCTGAAGGAGACGTTATTAACGAAGACAATGTATATTTTGCAGTTGAATTAAACAAAGACACAAATGAAGGTCAAATTATACCATACACCGCAACTGTTGATGGAAATCATACAATTAGCATTGTTCCTGACTATACTTTGAACGATGGTACGGTTGTATGTTTGTCACTTAATGCCAAAACAGTTGAAGGATATAGTATAAAACGTACTGTTCATTTCACAGTCGGTCCTGTAGGAATATATGAAAACGGCTATTCAAATATTTCAATATACCCTAATCCTGCAAAAGAATCATTTACAATTTCTGGAGTTAATTTTGGAGAGGTGTCAGTTTATTCATTAAACGGACAAATGGTTTTAATTAAGAAAATAAACCCATCTAATAATATTATCCCCACTGGTGACATGCAGGGAGTTTATATAGTAAAAATTCAAACAAACGATAAATCAATAATTAAACAATTAATAGTTATCGAATAGTTTATTCGTAAAACCAGAAAAAAGGGGATTATAAAAGTAATCCTCTTTTTTTTATCGTTTACTGAACAAAAAAAACTAATTTTGAGACTCGAAACTAAACAAGAAAAACAGTTTACACATGCTTACATTAAAACAAATAAAAGAGAATTACGATCAAGTAATAGCAGGGCTGGAGAAAAAAAAGTTCAAAAATATTGAGCTTATTGACGAAATTGTTAAAACCGACGATTTAAGAAAAGAATCACAGAAAAAGGCTGACGATGCATCTGCCGAACTAAATAATATATCCAAAACTATTGGCAAATTATTTCAAGAGGGTAAAAAAGAGGAAGCAGAAGCAGCCAGAGAGAAGACAGTAATTCTAAAAGATGAAATTAAAACCTTAACAGACGCTCAAAAAGAGGCAGAAACAGCTCTTGAAAAATTATTAGTTCTAATTCCTAATATTCCGCACATTTCAGTTCCTGTTGGATCTACAGCAGAAGATAACGAAATAATACGTTCAGGAGGAACAGTAAGTAAACCAAAAGCAGACGACCTGCCACACTGGGACTTGGCTAAAAAATATGATATCATTGATTTTGAGTTAGGTGTAAAAATTACAGGAGCAGGTTTCCCTCTATATAAAAATAGGGGTTCTAAACTTCAACGTGCTTTAATCAATTTCTTTCTCGACGAAGCTATCAACAACGGTTACATAGAAGTGCAACCTCCTATTTTAGTAAATGAGGATTCGGGTTTTGGTACGGGTAATCTCCCCGACAAAGAGGGACAGATGTACTATGTAAATGCCGACAACCTTTATTTATTGCCAACTGCCGAAGTACCTGTTACAAACATATATCGCGATATGATTCTCGAAGAGAAAGAGTTACCTATAAAAAATTGCGCTTATACACCCTGTTTTCGTCGCGAAGCTGGTTCATACGGTAAAGATGTCAGAGGGTTGAACCGCCTACACCAATTCGATAAAGTAGAGATAGTGTGCATTTCACACCCCGAAAATTCGTACGAGATACACGAAAAAATGGTAAACTATGTCGAAAGCTTAGTAAAAAAACTACAACTACCCTACCGAATTCTTAGACTTTGCGGTGGTGACATGAGCTTTACCTCTGCCCTAACGTACGACTTCGAGGTATGGTCACGCGCACAAGAGCGATGGTTGGAAGTGAGTTCAGTTTCAAATTTTGAAAGCTTTCAGGCAAATCGTCTTAAATGTCGCTATCGCGATGCGGAAACAAAAAAAACAAACTTAGTACACACGCTTAATGGTAGCGCATTAGCATTGCCGCGCATTGTAGCAGCATTGTTGGAAAACAACCAAACTGAAAAGGGAATTGTAATTCCTGATGTATTAGTACCATACACTGGTTTTTCTATTATTGACTAATTTAAAAAAGTAAAATGCAACAAACACCGTCTCGCATAATATTGGGTATCGATCCTGGAACCACAATAATGGGATACGGTTTGCTTGATGCATCGTGTAGCGATTTAAAGGTTATAAGTTTAGGAATCATTGATTTACGTAAAATTAAAGACCATTATTTAAAACTCTCCTATATTTACGACCGAACAAAGATGTTGGTTGAGCAATACTCGCCAGATGAGTTGGCTATAGAATCACCTTTTTTTGGTAAAAATGTTCAGTCGATGTTAAAGTTAGGTCGCGCACAAGGTGTTGCAATGGCAGCTGCTCTTAGTTATAAGATTCCAATATACGAATATGCTCCTCTCAAAGTAAAGCTTGCAATCACTGGAAACGGAAATGCTTCAAAAGAACAAGTGTCAGGCATGTTAATGAAAATGTTCAATATCGAAAATGAGCCATCATTTTATGATGCTACTGACGGTTTAGCTGTGGCAGTTTGCCACTATTATCAAAGCAAGAGCGTTCATGGAGGCAAAAGCAAGGGCAAAGCAAATTCATGGAGTAATTTTGTAAAAAACAATCAAGATAGAATTTGTTGACGACACGGTGACTAAGCCGAAGTATAAAAGGAACAAGGTGAAAGGTGAAAGGGACAAGGTGATGCACCGCATTCATAACTCGTAACTCGTAATTGCTAATTGATAATTGATAACGTGGGTTATGTTTTTAACATAGAGATGCCATAATATGATGTCTCTACAACACCTTAACATTCAGATAATTATTTATTCGTAATTGCTAATTGTTCATTGCTAATTGCTAATTCCTTGTCACGTTTTAAGCTTTTTCTTTTTAGCGGCAGGGAATAGTATATTATTGAGAATTAATCTGTATCCCGGCGAATTTGGGTACAACTCCAACAATGTATGATGGTCGCCTACATAATGTCTGTAATCTTCCGGGTCGTGACCACCATAAAATGTCCACGTACCATTGCCAAAATTTCCGTGAATATAGCGTGCTTCATCAAGTGCTTTATTTTCTCCCATTATAAGGACTTCGGGCTTAATTAAACGCTTATCGAATGCTGTTGTTTGTCCCATAAATCCTTTGATAACAGTTTCATGGTTTTGGCAAAGCATTGTGGGTACTGGATCCCACTTTGCCGAAAATTCAAACAGAGTAAAAACATCGTTACTCTCTGAAACTCTCCTGTTTTGCGTAACATCAATATTGGAATACTCGTATTCTAAAGGATTTAAAACTAAAGTAAAATCAGTAAATGCAAAGCATTTTGAGTAATCTAGCTTTGAGTTCATATCCGGATCATAAGGATCTCCATCAAAAACCTGGTGGCAGATATCCACTCCTTCCGCAGCCAAAGCAATATCAAAAGAGTCTGTACCACTACACATTGCGAATAAAAAACCTCCATTTCTCACATACTCTTTTATGGTTTTTGCAACCGCAAGTTTTAATAGTGAAACTTTTGAAAACCCTAAAGCTCTGGCGTCGTCTTCTGCGTTTCTTACTTGATTCTGGTACCAAGCTGTGTGACCATATGCTCCATAAAACTTACCGTACTGACCTGTAAAGTCCTCATGATGAAGGTGTAACCAATCATAATCAGATAGTTTGCCCAGAACTATTTCTGTATCGTACAAAACATCATACGGTACTTGTGCATATGTAAGAACCAAAGTAACTGCGTCATCCCATGGCAGAGCCTCTTTGGGACTATATACAGCAATGCGTGGGGCTTTATCTAACTGTATTGCATCTTGATTTACGTCCGGTTGTGAGATTTCATGCAATATTAGCTCTTGCTGAGCTGATGATATTGTTTGATACCGCACATTACGAATCAGACACTCCGACTCAATCTCTTTGGCGTAAGGCAAAAGGAAACTTCCTCCACGATAGTTTAGCAACCACCAGCCAGAAACGTCTTGCTGAAGCGCCCAATAAACAACTCCATAGGCTCGCAAATGGTCAGTCTGCTCATTATCCATAGGAATCAAAATCCCTGTGGCATACGAAGTTAATGTAATATTAAGGATACAAAAAATATAAAATATCTTTTTTATCATCACATCTTATTAATATCAAATTGTTTGAAAATTATTTAGGCTAAAAAGGCATGTCTGGGTCATCAACTAATAATATATCGTTGTTGTTTTGATTTAAAAGCTCCGGTACAAATTCATCAACCTCATCATTCATTTTTGACTGAATAATGGGTGCTTCGTTTTCAAAACTACTAATATCAGCCATCCCTTCTACTCTAATGTCTGTGAAGCTGGCAAACTCCGACCTGAAATTTAATATAATATCGCCTATTGCACCATTACGATGCTTGGCAACAATTATTTCTGCTTTGCCGTCAGAGTCGGTGCCATCATATAGGGTGTCTATTTTATAATATTCTGGTCTATGAATAAATATAACAAGGTCAGCGTCTTGCTCAATCGATCCAGATTCTCGCAGGTCAGACAGCTGAGGTCTTTTATTTCCTGTTCGCGTTTCTACCGCACGATTAAGCTGTGAAAGAGCTATAATAGGCACGTTCAGCTCTTTTGCCAACGCTTTAAGTGACCGCGAAATCATTGCCACCTCCTGTTCTCTTGAAGCCTGCTGTCCAGCAGTCATCAGTTGCAGATAGTCAATTATAATTAACT